>NZ_JBPKJK010000156.1:0-20536 GCF_051756985.1 Saccharothrix sabaoui | reverse complement strand
GTTCCTCGATACCGGCCATGATGGCGCTGCGCTGCGCCCGCAGCCGCTGCGGTTCGACGGCGAGCCGGGCGCGGGGGAACCGGGCGATGAGTTGCCGCAGTGCGATCTCGGCTTCCATGCGCCCCAGGGGTGCTCCCAGGCAGTGGTGCATGCCGTAGCCGAAAGACAGGTGCCTGCGCGCGTCGGCACGGCCGATGTCGAGCGAGGCCGGGTCGCCGAACATCTCCGGGTCGCGGTTGGCGCTTGTCAGCGACACCAGGACGATCTCCCCGGCCGGGATTTCGACCCCGCCGTAGACGACCGGGGCCGCGGTGACCCGGTGGGTGGCCATGCGCACCGGTGAGTCGAACCGCCACACCTCCTCGATCGCCTGGGGGATCCTGTGCGGGGTGTCGGCGAGGTGCCTCCACAGCCGGGGATCGGCCATCAACCACCGCGCGGCCTTGGTGATGGCGTTGGTCGAGGTCTCGTGCCCGGCGACGAGGATCAGGAAGACCGTCCCGATCAATTCCTCGTCGTCGAGGCGGTCGGTGTCGGAACCTCGGACCAGGGCCGAGAGGAGATCGTCACCGGGGTGCTTGCGCTTGGCGCTGATCAGTTCGGCGAAGTAGCCCTCCATCGCCCGTGATGCCGGGAGCAGGCGCGCGGGGGCGTCGTCCATCAGCGCCGCGGTCCAGTCCCGCAACGCTTCACGGTCTTGTGCCGGCACGCCCATCAGCTCGCAGATCACGGTGAGGGGGAGCGGGAACGCGAGCTTGTCGACCAGGTCGAACGGCTCGTCGACGGGGAGCGCGTCGACCAGCGTCCGGGTCAGGTCGAACACCCTGGAGCGCAACTGCTCGATCCGGGTGCGGGTGAACTTGTCCGCCAGCAGACGACGAAGGCGTCCATGGGCGGGCTGGTCCTGGAACAGCATGTGCGGCCGGAACATCCCGGACAGCTCGGTCGGCAGCCCGGCGGCACGCAGGTGCCGCTCCATGACCGGGCGGATGCGACCGGCGTCCTTGCTCAGACGAGAGTCGGTCAGGGCGCGGCGCGCATCGGCGTAGCGGCTGATCACCCAGACCGGCAGGTACCCGCCTACCTCGGCGCGATGCACGGGTTCGGCCGCCCTCACCCGGTCCCCGACATCGAGCGCATGCTGCCAGTAGTCCTCCTCGAAAAGGCGGACCTGTGTATCGGTCTGCATTGCCAATCCCCCGGTCGTGATGTTCCGCGCCCGCGTGCGGAGGGTCGGATCTAGTTATTTAGGGTAAGTATCGACCGGTTGGCATGGAAGCGCCATAAGGGCAGCCACGTAGTAGCCGATGTGAACACGTAGCAGGACCACTTAGTGTGTTGCCGGTGGCCACGTAGAGGGGGTGCGCATCGCCTGAGGGCATGTCGGGTACGCGTAAGTGACGAGCTTTTCCCGTTCGGCGGGACAATCGACACGCCGATATTCACATGTTAATTACGGAGTCTCGTGACGGCTTGGCTGATTTTGAAGGGTGTCCGCAGACCTTGTTGACACAGAGTGACAACAGTCTGCCTTTGAGTGACCGCGTGCGGCGTTCATGCATGTCGAGAGGCCTTTCATGCGCTGCTACGTGCCCGCTTCTGCGCGATCTAGGGGTTGGTTACGCGCGAAACTACGGGTCTACGTGATTACCGCTTCTTCTCGGTGGACGCCTCTGGGAGTTCCGTTCGCGTTGACATGGAATACCGATGGCATATGCTTTCATCGGTTGGCGGGCGGTAGCGGCCTCTCCGGGGCTTTGCTCCTGAGGCTGCGACGGTGGACGGATGCCGGTGGGGATTGTTATATGTGAAGGCATGCGCAGTGACGTAGACGACCTCCTGTAGTCGAGCGAGCATGTCGATCAACCGCTGGACAGGATGCGGCATGCCTGCGCGAGTGATACGACCGAACGGCTGCTCGCTGGCGCCTGCACCACTGAGTGGGTTCGGGATCGCGTCGACGAATTCGCTTGAGGCAAGGTGGGGACCGACACCGCTGCGCGCCGGGCATCCAACCGACAGGGACATCCAGGTGGCCCGAGATGGCACCTGGCGCGCCTACGACGGCGTGTCATGTCCGTGCAGTCGGTAGTAGGCGACGACCGCCGGAGGGTCGGTCGTCTGCGGAGACAAGGGAGGGATTACATGTCGTTCACCAGCGAGGACCGCGGCGGGAACTGGCGGTCCGACCGTGCGCAGGGGGAAGCGCAAGCACAGGAGGAAGTGCCGCAGAGCCCAAGTGACGCGGACGACGCGGCTGATGAGAGAGGCAAGGGGTCGATGTTGGAGCGGGCATTTCACGTGCTGGAACAGGTCGCCGGCGGTAAGAAGCCGTTGAACCTCACCGAGATGAGCCGCGCTGCTCGGTTGCCGTTGCCCACCACCTACCGCCTGGCGAAGACCCTGGTGAAGCTGGGTGCGTTGGAGAAGGACGCCGGCAGGTACACCCTCGGTCCGGTGTGGCTGGAGTGGTGCGAGACGGTCGGAAGCGAACACGCGTGCACCTCGAACTGACGGCTGTGGCCCGCGATCGGCCCTCGGGCACAGGTGTCACCTCGCGGTTGTGAGGTCCCTCGAGCATCCTTCCGACGTGGTCGTGGTGGGCTCCGGAGTCGGGCCGGCACGTCACGATGTGCATGCTGGCACAGGCATTCCTCGCGGTCACCCGTGCGAGCCAGGGAAAAGAAGTGCCGCTCCAGGAGAGCAAGGCGACCGGCTGAGGCCGGTACTGCTGCCCTTCTCGACCGCGGCGATCCGAGGGCTGCTGGCCGCGACCGTGCTGACCCGCGTCGTCGACACGGTCGCCGCGATCGCCGCGATCTCTGGCACCAGGTCCATCTCGGCAGGGCCCTGATCGGCCACTATCGCCGACGCGGCGACCCACTCCCTCGAGATCTCGGAATGTAGTACAGGGTGGCCTGGTCGGTGATGGTCACTCCAGTATCAGCAGGGTGCGCCGTCCTGGAGCTGTCCGTCCTGGTGGTCGAGCACGACGCGTACGACGCGGCGCAGTGTCTTCGGGGCGGGCCGGCCGACTGCCTCGTGGCATCACCGAACTCGATACCAAGGGGATGCCGTTTGAGCACGCGGAGGGCGTCGACCCCGTTCGGACGAGGTCGACTACCCCCTGGTGCTGCATAGACCCCAGCTGACGAGGGGAGACGCAGTAGAGCCAGGCCAGCGTCCTGAACCAGGGATCACTCTCCGTTCTGCGGAAGATCCGAACGTGTAGGTGGTGCCGATGGGCTCGACATCCGGTGCGGTTCAGGTGGACGCTGGCGGCCTCTCTCCGGCGGCGTGCCACGGATTCATCGCCTCCACTCGATCGCGGTGCCGCCGTGTGGATCGGCAGATGTCGACCAGGTGGGAGGGAACGTGGGGCGGTCGACCAGGTGTCGATCGGCGAGTGCTTCGACCACGGCCCGGTAGGTCGTTCGCGCGCCCGCCTCGGCCTCTTCTAGGGTCGCCACCGGGATCTGCGCGGAGCAGTCGGCGATCATGTCGAACGGTTCCCGGTCGGTGAGGATGTCGAATCCGTGGTTGGCCAGGAACACGGTGTGGCTCATCGCGTCCTTGGTGTCCATGATGGACGCGCACTCCTCGAACGTCTTCGGCGTTCCGCGCTGCAAGTACGACACGTAGCACTTCCGCAGTCGGCTCTCCCGGCTCGACTCCAGCCAGATCCGCGTCGCGGGCTCGTCGGAGTACCAGGGCAGGCCCCAGGAGTCGAAAACGCCTGCGTCGTGGTCACGCAGAGCGCTCGTCACGGCCGCGTCGACGGCGCGTTCCACCGACAGGTCCGTGCGCTGCCAGTCGAGGGCTGGTGACCATTCCCCGTTCGGGTCATGCAGGTTTTCCCACAGGATCCGGGAAGCGCTGACGTACGGCACGTCCAGGCCGGTCGCCAGGCTTCGGCAGAGTGTCGTCTTCCCGGTCGCGGTCAAACCGGACACGATTATCTTCATCGGCCCGAAACTCCTCCGTTCGCCGGTGGGTGGGCGATCCTGAACGTGCGCCGGGTGTACTCGACCCGAGACTCGACCGTACTCGAAGTGGTGTGCGACGCGGCAACGAATGGTGCGGTAATCCGCTTGTTGGACGAAGCTGCAGCAGTTCCGCAATATTGCGGTTAATTATTCCGTGCCTCGTGGGTCGTGCTGGGTTCACCCGAAGCAGTGGTTCACTGGCTTCTTCGATGTCGGCGATCGGCCACACCACTACCCTCTGCCGCCGAAGGGACGAACGGGAGGGTATTCGATGCAACAGGTAAAACTGGCCGGATGCGTGATCAGGGATGACCGCGGCCGTGTTCTGCTGCTCCACCGCAACACGCCTGAACTGCGACAATGGGAAATTCCCGGCGGCAAGCTCTATCCGGACGAAGACCCCGAAAGCGCGGCCCGTCGGGAGCTGAGGGAAGAGATGGGGGTAGAAGTCGCCGTCGGTCAGAATCTGGGGACGCGGTCATTCGTCGAGAACGGGCGCACGATGGTCTACACATGGTTCCTGGCGCGGATCACCGCGGGCGAACCGCAGGCGTTGGAGCAGCACATCCACGACCGTTGGGGCTACTACCACGTGACCGAGCTCGCCGCGATGGTCGAGGAGTTGTCGCCGAACGCGCGGAACTTCCTGCGCGAGGTCACCGAGGGCAACATCAGCATTTGAACCTTGCGAGGATCCCATGCAGATCGTCGTGGGCGAGCCCTCGGTCCGGACGCGGCTGACGGAGCTGATCGCCGCGAACACGCGGGCCGACTACGTCTACTCCTGTCCACCCAGACAGGTGTGCCGGGCGTTCGACGACAGGACGGCCGCTGCCGTCCCCGGCGCGATCGCCCGTTCGCTGCACAGGTTCGACGACCTGAACCTCTACGTCCATGTGCCGTTCTGCCGTCAGATCTGCCGATTCTGCGACCTCTACGCCGTCGCGGACGTGAACAAGGACCTGGCCGGGTACGTCGATACCGTGCTCGACGAAGCCGCGAGGCTCGCGGACCTGACCGAGCGCAAAACCGTGACGACCCTCTACGTCGGGGGCGGCACGCCGTCGATCCTGCCGCCCGTCCTGCTGGAACGGCTCATCCGGTCCGTGCGCGTTCGGCGAGTCCGACTCCGATGCCGCCGGCCGGGGTGTCGGTGTTGTCGCGGCGGCCGACGAACTGCCAGCGGCGATTGTGCTGTTGGCCGGTGTGGCGGTGCCGGGGATGGTGCTGGTGCAGGCGGTCAAGGTCATCGCCGCCGCGACGGCGGCGAGCATCGGCTTTGTGCGGGTCCCGGTGTACATCAAGGTTTTCCGTGTCTGCGGTTGGTCATCGCGGGTAGAGCGCGTCGAGCAGCGCGCCGGCGAGGTCGTCGCGGAAGGCGATGCGGCTGCGGTCGACCGGGGTGGAGGAGGGGCGGCCGCGCGGTGGGTGCAGCTCCAGGTGGATCAACAGCACGCCGGGCCGTTCGGCGTCGCCGTGCGGGGCGAGGGTGATCTGCTCGCCGTCGCGCCAATGCCGTCGGCGCCGCCGGCCAGGCCGGTGGTCATCGCCGCAACTCCGGCGATCTGCACCTGGCGGGTGAGGGCGGCGAGGTCCGGGTCGGCCTGGAACCGGGTCAGGTACTCGCCCAGCGGCGCGGCGCCGAACAGGTCGAGCTTGATCGCGACCTGGTTGTCGGCCGACCACAGCTCACACCAGGTGGAGTCGCTGCCGTAGCGGTAGAAGCCTGCTCCCAGCCGCCGCTGCCAGGTCTGGTCGGGTAGCGCGCTGCACAGCATCTGCGAACTCGTGGCCTCGTTCGCCGTCCACACTCGAACAACCGCTGGCCCGTGGCCAGCTCCGTGTGCCGGTACTCGCTACAGCTGTCCGGGTCGGGTGCGCGGTCGCACACCTCAGGTCGGGAGCCGTCGCCGGATGCCGACGCGGCACCGCTGATCTGAGGTCGGGCAGTGCCACTGACGAGGGTGCTACAGGTGGACAGCATCATGACGGCCGCCAGGAGCGCGGCGCCGAGAAGTCTCGGGTGGTTCACTGCGTGCCTACCGCGGACAGGATCTTCTCGACCAGCTTCTTCGACCGCTGTTCGCAGTCGGGGTGTCGATCCGGACGATCTGCACCGACGGGAGGGCGTCGTCGTCACGGTGGTCCTCGACGATCGTGGTATCCGGGTCCCAGCCCGCGACGGTGCGGCACTGCCCGGCGCGCATGCCCGTGACCGCCTTGTAGCCGGCGATGTCGGCGGCCTGGTACTCGTCGGGCGAGACGGTCAGGTCGCGTGCGGGGTCCTCGGCGACGCCGTAGACCACGGTGACCTCACCGCCCCCGGCCCCGGCCTTGCCCTGGGGGATGACGGTGCCGCCGGAGCCGGGGCCGATGCTGCACTCGTAGACTTCCTGGGGCTGGATCTCCGCGTCGGGTCCGAAGTCGTCGACCACGGCGGTGAGCGCCTGGCACGGGTCACGCAGCGCCAGCGGCACCGTGGGCTGCGTGCGGCCCGTGTCGTAGCGTGGCAGGTCGCGCCACCGGTCCATGATCTGTCCGACGTGGTCGCGGGCGAGTCGCACACCGGTCGCACGACGTTGTCGCGGTCGTCGGCGTGCACGTCGAGCACGACAGCGTAGGTGCCGTCCAGCGGCCGGCAGTTCGCAACCGAGCTGCGGTGCGCCTTCTCCTTGACGTAGAACTCGACGCCGCCGATCTGCTCGGGCGCCGCCTCGCGGCGCAGTGCGGCGTTGTACTCCTGCGCCACCCGCAGGTACATCGTCCAGGTGGAGTCGAACTCCTACTCGTGCAGCCGCAGGGTGCAGGTGTCGAAGCCGTCGTCGGAAGACATCAACTCGCCGCCGGTGCTGCCCTCGCCGGATACCTTCTCGGCCGCGACGGGATCGTGCAGGGCACGCGCGTCGATCTCCCGATAGCGGGCACCCACGGCGCATTTCGCTGAGAAACCTCCATGACGGGGCAACGGAGCTCCTTCGGAACAAGCTGTCCTGGTTGACCGCCTGCACCGACGAGATCCGTTGCCCTGCGTAGTGCCTCCTGCAACTGCATTGCGTGACCAGCGGAAACGCTGACTGCCCGCCCTTGGGGCAAGCCCCGTGGGCAGGCCGGCCCGGTTGACCGGCCCGCCCACGGATCGGGTTCAGCGGACGTGGATGTTCGGCTGGGGCGGGGTGCTCATGCCGCTGCCGAGGAAGAAACTCGGGTGTGGCGGCTGGTTGTAGGCGGTGTTCTGCCAGGCGATGGCCACGCGGTACTGGGTGTCGTGCATCAGGGTGTGGATCCGCCGGTCGGTCTGCGTCGTCGTGGCGTAGATGCGCAGCGCGGCGTTGTCGTCGCGCGGCAGGATGACCTCCTCGCGCCAGTCGCCGAACAGGTCACCGGAGAGCGAGGGGGTCGACTTGGTGCCGTTGACGGAGTGCGCCCCGGTGCCGGTGAGCAGGCGGGTGTCACCGCCGGTGCCGTACTTGTCGACGTGGTTGCCGTCCAGCAGTTCCCGCACCGGGTCGGCATCCCACCAGGCGAGGAAGTTGGCGCTGCCCGGCGTGCGCCCGATGTTGCCGCCGGAGCCGTTGAACAGGCTGGTCAATCCGGTGCCCCTGCCCCAGAACTCGGCGCCGGGGTTCCCGGCGTAGATGTCGCCGGCCGCGCCGCGGGCCGGGCCTTCGCAGCTGCAGGTGTTGTTCTTCTGCATGATGACCGCGCCGTTGTTGGCGTCGCGCAGGGTCGCGGCGGCGCCGGAGCTCTGCTCGTGGATCTGCCAGATCTCCTTGCCGGGGCGGTTGGGCAGGAAGTCCCCGACGTGCAGGGCGTCGCCGTGGGCGTAGAAGTTGGTGGTGTAGCGCCCGGTGCCGTTGGCGTTGATGGTCATGCCGCCGTAGATGATCTCGTCGGTGCCGTTGCTGTCGACGTCGGCGATGGACAGGGAGTGGGTGCCGCGGCCGCCCCACTGGCTGCCCGCGGAGCTGGAGTCGAACTTCCAGCGCCGGGTGAGCTGCCCGTCGCGGAAGTCCCACGCCGCGATGGCGCTCTTGGCGTAGTAGCCGCGGCCCATGATGATGCTGGGGCGCTGCCCGTCCAGGTAGGCGGTGCCGGCCAGGAACCGGTCGCCCCGGTTGCCGGTGCAGTCGCCCCAGTCGCAGATGTTGCCGCGGGCGGGGTCGAAGGGCACCGTGGACATGACGGCGCCGGTGAGGCCGTTGAAGACGGTCAGGTACTCGGGTCCGGTGATGATGTAGCCGGAGGAGTTGCGGTGGTCGGCGTCGGCGTTGCCGATCACCTGACCCGTGCCGGACACCGTGCCGTCGCCGGTCTTGACCGCCAGCTCGGCCCGGCCGTCGCCGTCGTAGTCGTAGACCTGGAACTGGGTGTAGTGCGCGCCGGCGCGGATGTTGCGGCCCAGGTTGACGCGCCACAGCCGCTGTCCGTTGAGCCTGTAGGCGTCGATGTAGACGTTGCTGGTGCGACCGGACTGGGAGTTGTCCTTCTGGTCGCTGGGGTCCCACTTGAGGAAGATCTCGTACTGGCCGTCGCCGTCCGCGTCGCCGACGCTCGCGTCACCGGCCGTGTAGGTGCTCCCCGGCCGGGAGATCGGCACGTCCAGGTGGTTGCCGCCGGTGAAGCGCACCGACGGCGCGGACGGCGCCTGCTCCACCCCGTCCACGATCGCGCGGACCGTGTACGACGCGTCCCCCGCCGCCCCGGGGTCGAGGAAGTTGGTCGAGTCGGTGATCGGCGAGCCGTTCACCTTCGTCGAGCCCCGGTAGACGTTGAACCCGGTCGAGGGCGACTCGGTCCCGAGCAGCCGCCACGAGACCAGGTTGCCGGACCCGGAGCGCACGCTGACCAGGCCCCGGTCGAGGTCCTCCACCTGCTTGCCCGAAGGCGGGTCGCCCGCGGCGTCGACCTCGAGGTAGTCGACGTTCGCCAAGCCCTCTGCGGTGGTCGGGCTCAACCGGATCGTGTTCGTGCCGGCGTTCACGGGGACGGTGAGCGTCTTCGAGGACCAAGTGGTCCAGGCACCGGTCGGGGCGAACGCGGTGCCCGGGTGGGCGACCGCGTCGTTGACCAGAACGTCCGCGGGGCGGTTGCCGGTCCCGCCATTGGCGTACCGGACGGCGATGGTCGTGGAACCCGCCGCGGGTGCCGTGACGGTGAACTGCGCGGCCGCCCCGACCGCGTTGTCCGCGTTGCAGAACCCGCTGCCGGAGTAACCGGCGTGATTGGACTCGAGGGCACCGGCGCAGGTGGCCGGTGTGCTTTCCGCCTCGTAGCGGGTCGGAGCCGCCGACGCCGGGGAGATGGCGACACCGCTCCCGACAGCGGTCAAGGCGACGCCGACGGCGAGCAGCGCGACGCGCCGCCCGGGCAAGAACGGGGGGACGGCCCGTCCCCGAACAAAGTTGATGAGCACTGTTGCTCCTTCGTCACAGCTTCTGGGAACGCTCCCAGTAGTGGCGAGGCGTCATCCCGCACCAGCAAAGCCGCAGGATGGTGCCACGTCGGACATGAAACGTTTCAATGAACGCGACGGCTACCGGAAAGCGCTATCCGGGTAAGAGGCACCTCAGTCGCGGGTCGCTCGGGCGGCCTTGGTGATCGTGTGGATCCGTTGGCGCCCATGACGTTCTGGCGCCAACGCTGCCGGGGTAGACCGTACGAACGTCGCCGTCCCGGTGTCAACAGCCTCGGCGCAAAGTCTCGGTCGGAACCGGACTGCGGGGCCCGCGTGGCAGTCGCTTCGGGAGGCCCGGATGCCGGGCGTGGTCCTGGTGGCGTCGGCACCACCTGATATGGCGCTTGTCACAGCTCTCGGCGATTCCTATGCTCGGAAAGCGCTTACCTCATCCCTCGACGACGGGTGGACGATGGATACGGCTCACGGGCTCCGCATCGGCGCCCTCGGCGCGACCGCGGCGCTGCTGGTCTCCGGCTGCCTCGGCGGCCGGCCGGCGGAAGGGGGAGCCGGCGGTGACGGGCCCATCCGCATCGGCGTCTCGTTGCCGCTGACCGGCGACTTCTCCGAACCGGGCAAGGGCGTGCAGCGCGGCTACGAGGCGTGGGCCGAGCACGTCAACGCCAACGGCGGGCTGCTGGGCCGCGAGGTCGAGCTGATCGTCCTGGACGACCAGTCCAGCGCCGACCGGGTCGCCGCCGACTACGAGAAGCTCATCAACTCCGACGGTGTCGACCTCGTCTTCGGGCCGTTCTCCACCCGCCTGGTCATCCCGGCCGCCCAGGTGGCGCGCGACTACGGCATGTTGTTCGTGGAACCGGCGGGCGCCGCGCGTGAGGTGTTCGAGCAGGGCTTCGACAACCTGTTCTACGCCGCGCCGGCCATCGCCCAGGACCACTACGACCACCTGGCCGAGGCGATCACCGCCATCCCCGAGGCCACCCGCCCGAAGACCGCCGCCTACGCGGTGATGGACGATCCGTTCGCCCAGGGCACCGCGAACGGCCTCAAGGAGGAGTTGGCCGCCGCCGGCATCCGGACCGTGGTCGACGAGGTGTACCCGCCCAACACCACCGACTTCGGCTCCATCGCCGCCAAGATCGCCGACTCCCGCGCGGACGTCGTGGTCGGCGGCACCCAGTACCAGGACGCGGTGAACCTCATCGTGGCCCTGCGCCAACTGGACTACCAGCCGAAGTTGGCCGCGTTCTCCACCGCGCCGACCAACCCCGAGTTCGCCAGGGCCATCGGTGCGCAGACCGAGGGCATCCTGTCCCCGACCGGCTACACGCCCGAAGCCGACTACCCGTCCAACCGGGAGTTCGTCGACTTCCACACCCGCGAGACCGGCTCCCCGCCCACCGAGGACGAGGCCAACGCCTGGACCACCGGCCAGGTCGTCGCCGCCGCCGTCACCGCGGCCGGCTGCGCCGACCCCTCGCCGGAGTGCCAGCGCGAGCTGATCGACTGGTTGCACGCCAACGAGGTGCAGACCGTCGTCGGCCCGCTGCGGTGGGACTCCGCGGGCCGACCGCAGGGCGCGCACCTGATCCAGCAGTACGTCGGCGGGAAGATCCGCATCGTGCTGCCCGCCGACGCGCGGGAAACCGAGCTGGTCTACCCCAAGCCCGCGTGGTGAGCCCGGGTGTCCCTCGTCTTCCAGAGCCTCGTCCTCGGCGTCCTGATGGGCGGCCTCTACGCCCTGTTGGCCGCCGGTCTCACCCTCTACTTCGGCGTGATGCGCGTGGTGATGATCGCGCACTCCGCGTTCCTGGTGCTGGCCGCGTACCTGGCCTGGGCGTTCACCGTCGGGACCGGACTGGACCCGATGCTGTCGCTGCCGGTGACGGTGCCGCTGTTCTTCGCCTTGGGCGTGGCCGTGCAGCGACTGCTGGTCGCCCGCCTGCGCACGGCCACGCTCACCATGATGTCGGTGCTGCTGACGTTCGCGGTGGCGCTGGTCGTCGAGGGCGTGCTGGGGTTCGTCTTCACCGGTACCCACCGCCGCGTGCCGCTGTCCTACTCGGGTGCGCGGCTGGAGCTGTTCGGCGCCAACGTCGCACTGGTCAAGCTGATCGCCTTCGGCCTGGCCGCGGTGACGCTGGCCGGGCTGCACGTGCTGCTCAAGGTGACCAGGTTCGGCCAGGCGCTGCGGGCCACCATGCAGCACCGCGAGGCGGCCCGGCTGCTCGGCGTGGACACCGACCGGGTCGCCGGGTACGGCTTCGGGCTCGGCCTGGCCACCGCCGCCGTCGGCGGCACCGCCCTGGCGCTGGACTCCACCATCTACCCGTCGCTGCACTGGCACTGGATCGGGCCGCTCATGGCGATCATCGTGGTCGGCGGCCTGGGCAGCGTCGCGGGCGCGGCCGTCGCGGCGCTGCTGCTGGGCATCGGGCAGAACCTCCTCCAGATCCCGCTCGGCACCACGTGGGCGCAGACGTTCTTCTACGCCGCCCTGTTCGTGACGCTGATCCTGCGCCCGCGGGGATTCTTCGGAGGCCGCCTTGCGCAGCGGTTCTGAGCAGGTGTTGAAAGCCGTCGGCCTGGTCGGCCTGGCCGCCTTCCTGGTGGCGTTCCCCCGCCTGGCCCCGGACCCGTTCGTGCTGTCGGTCGGCGTGGTGATCATCAGCTACGCGGTGCTGGCCACGGCGTGGAACTTCGTCGGCGGGTTCACCGGCTACATCTCGCTGGGCCACGCCGCCTACTCCGGCCTGGGCGGCTACGCCACCGGCCTGCTGGTCCTGCGGGCCGGCATCGACCCGTGGCCGGCGTTGCTGCTCGGCGGGGTGGTGGTCGCGGTGCTGGCGGTGCCCGTCGGCGTCGCCGCGCTGCGGGCGCGGGGCGCGTCGTTCGTCATCGTGTCGATCGCGGTGGTGCTGGTCCTGCTGCTGGTGTTCCAGAGCTGGGGATCGGTGACCGGTGGCTCCGACGGGCTGCGCGTGCCGCGCCCGTTCGGCCCGGACGTGCTGCGGCCCGAGCAGCACCAGCGGTTCTTCCACCTGCACGCCGTGCTGCTCGCGGTGGTGCTGCTGTGCTGGTGGCTGATCGACCGCTCGCGCTTCGGCATGGGGCTCAAGGCGATCCGCGAGGACGAGGACAAGGCGCGGTCGCTCGGCGTGCCGACGGTGCGCTACAAGCTGGCGGCGTTCGTGGTCTCCGCGTTCTTCACCGCGCTGGGCGGCGGCCTCTACGCCCTGTGGTTCGGCTTCCTCGACCCCGTCTTCCAGTTCTCCATCCTGGTCGGCGCCAACATGGTGCTGATGAGCCTGCTCGGCGGCGTGCGCAGCCTGTTCGGGCCGCTGGTCGGCGCGGTCGTCGTCGGCTACGCCACCGAGTTCTTCAAAGCCCGCTACGGCGACACGCAACTGCACCTGGTCGCCACGGGCGCGCTGCTCGCGGTGGTGGTGCTGTTCCTGCCCGACGGGATCATCCCCGCACTGCGCGGGCTGGTGGACCGGCTGCGGCCGGCGCGGGCGTCGATCCGCGAGATCACCCAGGAGGAACTGGCCGAGGAGGTGCGACGGTGACGGCGGAGCGGGGCCTGCGGGTCGAGGGCCTCACCAAGTCCTACGGGGGCGTGCGGGCGGTGGACGAGGCGTCCGTGACGTTCCGGCACGGCCGGATCAACGCCCTGATCGGCCCGAACGGATCGGGCAAGACGACGTTCTTCAACTGCGTCACCGGGATGGTCAAGCCGGACGCCGGCACGGTCACCTACCACGGCCGCGACCTGACCGGACGGCCCGCGCACCGGATCGCGCACGCGGGCATCGGCCGCAGCTTCCAGCTGTGCCGGGTGTTCCCGCGGCTGACCGCCGTGGAGAACCTGCTGGTGGCGGTCCGACCCGGCTCGGTGCTGCGCGCGTTGGCCCCGGCCCGCCGCCAGGCCGACGTGGACCGGGCGCTGGGGCTGCTGACCCGCGTCGGCATCGAGCACCTGGCCGACGTCGAGGCCCGGGACCTGTCCTACGGCCAGCAGAAGCTGCTGGAACTGGCGGGCGTGCTGATGGCCGAACCGGAGACGATCCTGCTCGACGAGCCCGCCGGTGGGGTCAACCCGGCGCTGGTCGACCGGATCGGTGCGCTGATGCGCGAACTCAACGCCGAGGGCCGGACCTTCCTGATCGTGGAGCACAACATGGACGTGGTGATGAGCCTGTCGGATCACGTGGTCGTGTTCGACCGGGGCCGTCCGATCGCCCAGGGCCCACCGGACGAGGTCCGCGCCGACCCCCTCGTGCTGGCGGCCTACCTTGGCTGCTGACCTGCTCGGACTCGTCGACGTCGAGGCCGGCTACGGGCGCGCGGCGCTGGTGCTGCGCGGGCTGACCGTGCGGGTGCCGCCCGCGTCGGTGGTCTGCCTCGTCGGCCCCAACGGCGCGGGCAAGTCCACCGTGCTCAAGGTGGCCAGCGGGCTGCTCGCGCCGCGCGCCGGCCGGATCACCCTGGACGGGCGCGACGTCACCGGCCACGGCCCGCAGGAGCTGCTGGCGGCCGGCCTGTCGCACGTGCTCCAAGGGCACAGCGTGTTCCGCGAGATGACGGTGGGGGAGAACGTCCTGCTCGGCGCGTACACCGTGCGGGACAAGGCTGAGGTGGCCGAGCGGGTCGACTTCGTCCGGACGCTGTTCCCGGTGGTGGGCGAGCGGTGGGGCGCGTTGGCGGGCGCGTTGTCGGGTGGGCAGCAGAAGCAGGTAGAGTTCGCCCGCTCGCTGATGGTCAACCCCCGCGTGGTGCTGCTGGACGAGCCGTCGATGGGGCTGGACCCGAGGGCCACCGCGACGGTGTTCGAACAGGTCGTGCGAATGCGCGACGCGGGCACGGCGGTGCTGCTGGTCGAGCAGAACGCCCGGCGCGCGCTGGAGGTGGCCGACCTGGGCTGCGTGCTGGACCTGGGTCGGGTGCACATCAGCGGCCCGGCCGGCGACCTGCTGGCCGACCCGCGACTGGGCGAGCTGTACCTGGGCCGCGCCGCACGCGATTCATGACGCACCGGTACCGCCGCCGGGCATCCCGCGCCCCGGGCGAATCCCGGATCCGGTTCTTCCGAGGCGACCGGCGATTCCGGCCCCCTCGGGGAGGGAGACAACGATGGGCAAGCGCAGCCGGCGAGCCACCGCGGTCGTCACCGCCGTGATCGCCGCCCTGGTGGTCGCGACCCCGACCTGGGGCGCACCCGACGACCCGATAGCCGACCCGATCCCGCGAGACCCCGTCCCCTCCCGGTTCGGCCTCGTCCTGGCGGAGGTCGCGCGGTTACAGAGGTTAAATGAGCGATGGCGGATGTCGTGATCATGCTGTCGTCGTGAGGGGCAGTCCGGTTTGGGCGAGGCAGCCGTCGAGCACGTCGGGCCGGTACTGGATCTTCTTCAGTTTCCTTTTCACCACCCGTGTCAGGTGGTCGAGGTCGGCCGCGGCGAAGTCCGTCAACGACCGCTTGAGCAGTGACCACACGCCTTCGGTCGGGTTCAACTCCGGTGCGTAGGACGGCAGGTGCACCACCCGCAGCCAGTCCCGGTTGGCGGTGATGAAGTCGACCATCCCGTGCGCCTTGTGGACATTGAGGTTTGTCGGGTGCGGGACTCACCGGGTGTCCTCGTCGGTGTCGTGGCGGCGCGTGTCGCCGCTGTTCGGGGTGATGCGGGTGCGGTCGTGGGTATCGGCGTGGCCGCGCAGCGTCGCGGCGGTGCCGCGCAGGCGTTGGGCGAGCGGGCCTGGCACGCGGGTGGCTCGTCGATCCAGCAGGTCGGTGCGTTCGCGCAGCAGGGGCGGCGTAGTGGTCGGTGCGGGCGATGTTGCCGCAGCCGGGGACGCAGTGGTCGAGGCTGGGGTGTTGCGCACGCCGTCGCGGTGGCACAGCGCGGTGGCCCGTTTGTAGTGGCACAGCAGCAGGGCGTGCGGGTTGTCGTAGAGCATCGCGTCCTCGTTCGCGAGCAGTCGCCGCGCGGTCGTGGCGGTGATGACCGTGCCGGCGAAGCGGGGCGCGGTCGCGGCGGCGCGGCGGGCGGCCGGACCGGACACGCCGACGCCTTCGTGCAGGTCGTGGTGCAGGTCGGCGACGGTGTCGGCGACCGCGCAGATGGTCTCGACATCGAGCAGTTCGTCGATGCCGCCCTGCCCCCGGGAGGCGTAGCCGGCCGACACGGCGGTGCGCAGGTGCCCGTACTGGATGGCCAGGGCGACCAGGCCGCCTGGTTTGCGGGCGATGTGCAAGGCCAGGGACCTGCGGAAGCGGGCGGTGCCGATTCGGCCGTGGGGGTCGGGCGGGATGACCTCGCCGGTAAGACCGCGGGTGGTGGCCTCGGCGTTGGTCCAGGTCACGAAGGCTTCGATGCGCTCGCTCAACGCGTTGCTTTTGAGCGCGCCCGTGTCGCGTCGGGTCCTGTACAGGTCGTGCACGTTGCGGTCGAACAGCAGGTGTCCTGCAGGGACCATGCGCTCCAGGACACGGATGGCGTGGACGACGGGGGTGATGGCGACCCAGGGCGCTTCGCGTTCGCGGCCGGTGGACTGGTGGACGCCGTGTTCGTCGGTGGCGGTCTTGTATTTGTTGCCGCGGATGAGGTGCCGTCCGGTCGAGCCGTCGGCGTCGGGTTCCAGGTTGGGGCAGCATCTGATGCGCAGTCCGAGGACTACTGGTGGAGGGGTGTTATTCCGACCGTGCGGTATTCCTCCGCAGCGTCGCTGTTCTGTCAGCGGTCAGCCGACCTGAGTCTGTGGTCAGGTGAGTTGGCCTGTGGGTGGTTCGTCGGCAATTGATCTGGCTTGACCTCACTCTCGACGGTGTTGGCTGACGGTGCCTGATCGCCACTACTCGGTGGCCAGCGCGGTCTGCGGCCCTGGTCAGGAAATAAAGCGACAGCCCGTACGCGCGGGGATTACCGTCCGTCGCATGTTGGATGCATCCCTCACGTGGCAGCCGCTTACCCGCGAGGACGCCAAGGCGTCGGCCGACCTGCTCAACGCCATCGAGGCCGTGGACAAGATCGGTGAGAACTACACCGAGGAGGACACCCTCACGGAGCTCCTCGACCCCTACACGGACCTGGAGCGCGGGAGCCTCGCCGCCTTCGACGGCGACGTGATGGTCGGCTACATGAAGATTCGCTACAAGCCGTCTGCGGAAGAGGTCCATCGGGTCTTCCTGGACGGCGGGGTCCACCCTGACTACCGCCGCCGGGGTGTCGGCACCGTGCTCGTGGAAGCCGGGGTGGCGGCGGCGAAGGTGCTGCACGCACTGCATCAGCCAACACTGAAGCTCGTGGTCGACGTCCATAAGAGCGAGCACATCGCCGGCGTTCCCGAACTTCTCCGCTCCCAGGGCTTCGCGCCGGTCCGCTACTTCCAGCGCATGGAACACTCACTCGGCGACGCGCTCGGCGCCGTGGCGATCCCCGACGGGCTGCGGGTCGAGCCGTGGTCGGAGCAGAACGACGAAGATTTCCGGGTGACCCGGAACGGTAGTTGTCAAGTCAAGTGAGACACGTTGTGTCTATGGGACCGGTTGTGGTTGATCGACGGGTTGGTTGATCCACGCCACGTCGGGCAGTGCGGGTGGGCGGGGTCGGCGTGCGAAGCGCTCGGGGTGTCGGGCGTGGGCGCGGTCGAGGACGGCCTGGCGTTGGTCGCGGATCTGTCCGGCGGTGCCGAAGTGCACCGACGCCGGGGTGTGCATCCCGATTCCGGAATGACGGTGCTCGTGGTTGTAGGACAGGAAGAAGCCCTCGCAGAACAGGCGCGCGTCCTGCAGTGATCCGAACCGGTCGGGGAAATCGGGCATGTACTTCAGGGTCTTGAACTGCGCTTCGGAATAGGGGTTGTCGTTGGAGGTGCGCGGGCGGGAGTGGGACCGCAGGACTCCGAGGTCGACGAGGAGTTCGGAGACTGGTTTGGAGACCATCGCGCCGCCTCTGTCGGCGTGGATTGTGTGTGGTTCGGTGCCGTTGCGGGCGATGGCGTCGGCGAGGAAGTCCTTCGCCACCACCGCGTCCTCTGCGGCGGCGACCAGCCATCCGGTGACGTAGCGGGAGAAGATGTCCAGAATGACGTAGCACTTGTACCAGACGCCTTTGGTCGGTCCTTTCAACGCGGTGATGTCCCAGGACCACACCTCGCCCGGACCGCGGGCGGACAGCTCGGGCCGGACCCGCGGCGGGTGGGTCGCCACCCGGCGGCGTTCGCGGACCTGGCCCGCGGCGCGCGCGATCCGGTACATCGTCGAGATCGAGCACCAGTACCGGCCCTCGTCCAGTTCACGCGCCCAGACCTGCGGGATCGCCAGGTCCCGGTAGGCGGGCGAGGTGAGCACCTGCAACACCTGGGCACGCTCACCGGCGTCCAGGGTCTGGGGCGGGGGCGTCCGTGCCGGCCACGGCCCGTGCACCGGGCCCTTCGGGTTGAGATGCCGGTAATGCGTCGCCCGGGACGACCCGGTCAGTACACACGATTTCCTCACCGAGACGCCCGCCGCGCGCAGTTCGGCGAACGCGCTCGTCAGGACCTCGTCGGCGGCCTGTCGTCCTCCGCGCCCCCGGACAGTTCTTCCAAGCTTGAGATTTAACCCTTCTTCTTCCCGCTCCCGGCCTTCCGGGTGTCCGTTTTGCGAATTTCCGATCCGATGTGGTGGCGCGGAGCTGGAGTGCTCGTTCGGCCGGGCGGACGTCCTGGTCCGGGGTGGCTGGTTTTCGGCAGGCGGGCGGGAGTGCCGAGCCGGCGGCGCAGATGACGAAATGCCCGCCGGACCCGCTGGGGTGTCAGGGGTTTGCCGGGCAGGGTTCGTCGTTCCCAGGGACGCCGCAGGTCGGCGGAAAGACTTCGGGCGAGCCGGAGTTGGACGTACGCGGCGATCAGAAGCCAGGTCCAGCGGATCGCCTGCTCGGGGTGACGGACTCGCGCGGCGGTCCATCCCAGTTGCGACTTCATCAGTCGGAAGGTGTGTTCCATGTCGAAGCGGCGCAGGTAGGCGCGCCAGCACACGTCCAGGTCGGGTGCCTGCGGGCCAGAGTGCCACAACCACATGGTGCGGTGCGGACTCCGTCCGTCGGGCAACCGCTCGACGCGGACCTCGATCACGGTGCCCTCGATGACAGGCAGCCGGGTGAACAGCTCGGGCTGCATCCGCGCGAAATACCCCGTGCGTTGCACCTTCTGGTGCATCCCATGCCAGGCGCGGACCTCGACCCTGCCGTAGTTGGTGGTGTCGGGCACGACCAGGGACTGGTCAGGGCGGCGTGACTGCTCCGCCGCGGCCAGCTCGAACCTGTTGCCGTGCACGCCTTTCCGGCCAGGGCCGGGTTTGCGAGGACCGGGTCGGCCGTCGTAGAACACCCGATCACCGGCGATGCGCACCAGTAGCTGGACCTCGGTGTCACCGAGCGCATGAGTGAGCGCGGCAGCGGCGTAACCCTGGTCCAGGACGAACAACGGTGCCGGCCGGTCGGTGCACTCCGTTCGCGAGGCCACCCGGGCGGTCAGGTCGCGGATCTGTTCTGCTGTCGTGGTTACCGGACACGAACCCTGCGGCAAGCGGCGCGCGTCGACCGGCAGCGTCCACGACGAGCTGCCCCATTCCAATCCCATCACCCACTGGAACTGCCAGCCCGGCACCACTTTCCGATCGCCGTCGCAGCGGCACGGCGCGTAGTGCAGACCCCGATCCGGTGAGCATTCGGCGTTCGGGCGGGGGTAGGTGGTCGCGTCGACGCCGAACACCAGAGGCGCGTTGGCCGGGAGTTGATCGGCCAGCAGATCGCGGATCCGATCCTCGTCGACCACCCCGTCGGCGAGTGCGTCGTAGAGGGCGCCGTGCCCGCGGCGGAAGACCGGCGCCAGCGACAACTCGACCAGCGAGGTCACCGGGCCGTCAGTACAGATCACTGCGTCCGCCAGTTCGAACAACGCGTCCGCACGAGCATTCAGGCACTCGTAGAACACCTCACGGAACCGGGACAACGCCGACAGCGCCTCCGTGCCGGCGTCCTCGTGCAGCACACCCACCCCCACAGCCGTCAGGCTTGGCCGATCCGATCTCGACCCCAAGCGAGAGGACATGATCACCAGAAACCGGGCCCGCTGTCTGCTGAACAGCTAAACCTGCTCGCACCAGTTCAAGGGTTGGTTAAATCTCAAGCCAAGAGCGCGTGCGCTTTTCCCATGATGTCCAGCGCCATCCGGGTCTTCGCGAGGTCCGAGGTCAACTTCTCGTTCTCGCGGCGCAGCTTCTCCAGCTCGATCTGTTCGGCGGATTTCCTCGCTGGTTTCGGCGACGTGCCGGGCTCGGCGGGACTACCGGTCAGGCGTCCCGCGTCACGCGCCCTGGCCCATTCGATGATGTGGGAGGAGTAGAGGCCCTCACGGCGCAGGATTGCTCCCTTCTCCCCGTTGGGTGCGTTCTCGTACTCGGTGACCACGGCCAGCTTGTAGTCCGGGGTGAACACCCGGCGCGACGGACGTGGCGCCGGGTCGGGCTTCTCACCGTGGGAGGAGGACCGGGACTGCTTGTCGGATGGCGAGGACACGTGCACGAGCATCTCCGATCCCGCCCTCGATCATGAACCCACCCTCACACAGGGTGTCTCACGCAAGTCTGACCAAGAGGGGAACGAGTCGTTCAAGGACCACTGGGGCGCGGTACCGATGCCGGTGGACCTGTGGAAGAACAAGATCACCAACCAGACGTTCCGGCCCGAGGTCAGCTTCCTGCTCCGGGAGGTAGCGAACGGGGCTCCGGTGGGCATGCTGGTGACCATGTCCTGGGAGGCCGATACGGTGGCCACCGGCGTCCGCGACGCGCACTTCATGCTCATCGGAACACTCCCGGACTACCGGAAACGGGGCGCCGCCAGCGCCCTGATTGGGCACGCACTGCGGGCCGCCGTCGACCAGCACTACGACCGCGCCAGCCTGAGCGTGGACTCGGCGAACCCCTCCAGGGCGTCCGGGGTCTTCGAGAAGACCGGCTTCACACCGACGATGCGGTACGTGCGCTGGGCCCTCGAAGTCTGATGCGCACGCGCTCAAGGGCGACAACCGCTGAGGAACCGAGCAAGCCCCCCGCGGCCTTGGAAACGGCCTTCTCAACGGACCAACGCAG
>NZ_JBPKJK010000155.1:0-20744 GCF_051756985.1 Saccharothrix sabaoui | reverse complement strand
CCCGGCCCCCGTCCGGGCCGGACCTCACGCGGTGACGTGCCGCGCCCCGTCCTCGGCGGGCGCGTCGCCGCCGGTCCGCAACCGCTTGAGCGTCAACGGCACCACGACCGTCAGCACCAGGCACAGCGCCGCACCCACCCACGCGGCGGCGTTGACGCCGTGCGTGAACGCCGCGCGCGCGACCTCCAGCGCGGGCGAGTCGGCCGGCAGGTGGGCCACCGCGCCGCCGATCGTGTCCGCGGCGGGCGAGGTCACCGGGACCGCCGCGGTGACCTCGCCCCGGTAGACCGACGTGGTCACGCTGCCGATCAGCGCGATGCCCGCGGCCGAGCCGAAGTCGGTGGCGGTCATGGACACCGCCGAGGCGCTGCCCGCCTTCTCCGCGGGCGCGGAGCCCACCACCAGGTCGGTGCCCAGCACCATCGTCGGCGACAGCCCCAGCAGCAGCACGCCCAGCCCCACCGACACCGCGACCGGGCCGTCGCCCGGGTCCGCCACGGCCACCAGCGCGAAACCGGCGGTCGCCACCGCGGTGCCCAGCGCCACCACGGACGCGGGCCGCAGGGAGCGCCCCAGGACCGGCGTCAGCTGGGAGCCGATCAGCAGACCCGCCGCGCCGGGGAGCAGCCACAGGCCGGCCGCCAGCGGCGACAGCCCGACCACCATCTGGAAGAACTGCGGCACCAGGTACTCCAGGCCGCTCATCGCCGCCATCACCAGCACCAGCAGCGACAGCGCGGCGCGGAACGAGCCGCCGCGGAACAGCCGCAGGTCCAGCAGCGGCTCCTCCAGCCGGTTCTGCCTGCGCACGAACAGCACGCCCACCGCCAGGCCCACCGGGGCGGACAGCCACACGTGCGGGCCGAGGCCGTGCTCGGCGTACTTCTTCACCGCGTACACCACCGGCAGCACCGCGGCCATGAACAGCACCACGCTCAGCGGGTCCAGCCGCGGCGCGGAGGGGGAGCGGAACTCCGGCAGCAGCACCGGGCCGAGCACCAGCAGCAGCAGCATCACCGGGACACCGATCAGGAACACCGAGCCCCACCAGAACCACTGGAGCAGCACGCCGCCCGCCAGCGGGCCGATCGCCACCCCGAGCGACATCGCGGTGACCCACATCGCGATGGCCCGCCCCCGCTGCCCGGGGTCGGGGAACACGGCCGCGATCAGCGACAGGGTGGACGGCAGCACCAGGGCGCCGGACACGCCGAGCAGCGCCCGCGCGCCGATCAGCACGGCGGGGCTCGTCGACCACGCGCACAGCAACGACGCGGCGATGAACGTGGCCGCGCCGACCAGCAGCAGGCGGCGCCTGCCCACGCGGTCGCCCAGCGCCCCGGAGGTGACCAGCAGGCCCGCCATCACGAAGCCGTAGACGTCGGTGACCCACAGCAGTTCGGAACCGGACGGTCGCAGGTCGGCGGCCAGGTACGGGGCGGCCAGCCACAGCACGCCGAGGTCGAGGGTCAGGACGGTCGTCGCCAGCAGCAGCACCGCGAGACCCGCCCACTCCCGGGGGCCTGCGCGCTGCACGGGGGGCGTCCCGGTCATCGCTCCGTTCTCCTCTCCCGGTCGGCCCGGGGCCGACGTGGTCGAGCCCGGCGCCCGCCTCGATCGGGGCACCGCGACGCGTTCCTCGCGGTGCTGCCCCCGCGGCCGGGCCGCGAACGGCCGGACGCCGGGCACAGCGGTTCACGGCGAGCGTGCCCGATGCCGCTTTCGGTCCGGTCACGGTCCGCTTCGGGTTGGCTTCGGTGCGTTCGGATGCCGGGACAGCCCGTGCGTTAACGTGGCGGTATGCGTTTCGGGGTGCTTGGGCCACTGGCCGTGTGGACCGAGGAGGGGGCTCCGGTCAAGATCCCGGAACTGAAGGTCCGCGCGCTGCTGGCGGACCTGCTGGTGCACGCCGGGCGCCCGGTGGCCGTGGACCGGTTGACGGACGACCTGTGGGGCACCGACCTGCCCGCCAACCCCGTGGGCGCCCTCCAGACCAAGGTGTCCCAGCTGCGCCGCGCACTGGCCGCGGCGGAACCGGGCGGGCGCGACCTGCTGCTCTCCCGCCCACCCGGCTACCAGTTGCAGACCGCACCGGACGCCGTGGACGCGGAGCGGTTCCGGGCGCTGGTGGCGCGCGCCCTGGGCGGGGGCGAACCCCGTGCGCGCGCCGTCCTGCTGTCCGACGCGCTGGCGCTGTGGCGCGGTCCCGCCTTCGCCGACTTCGCCGACCAGGCGTTCGCCCTCGGGGCCGCGCAGCGGCTGGAGGAGGAGCGGCTGGTGGCCGTGGAGGAGCTGGCCGAGGCCCGGCTCCGGCTGGGCGAGCACAGCCTGCTGGTGGGGGAACTGGGCGACCTGGTGGCCCGGCACCCGATGCGCGAGCGGTTGCGCGCGGCGCAGATGCGCGCGCTCTACCGGGTCGGCCGGCGGGCCGACGCGCTGGCCGCCTACGCGGACCTGCGCACCCGGCTGGTCGAGGAGCTGGGCCTGGACCCCAGCCCCGCGGTCGCGGACCTGCACCAGGCGATCCTGGAGCAGGACCCGGAGCTGGAGGCGCCGCGACCGCCGGTGACCTCGGCGGCCCGGCCGGCGTCGAACCTGCCCGAGCCGCTGACCGAGCTGATCGGGCGCGGTGACTCGGTCGCCGAGGTGGGCAAGGCGGTCGCCGCGGCGCGGCTGGTCACCCTGGTCGGCCCGGGCGGGGTGGGCAAGACCCGGCTGGCGCTGGAGAGCGCCGGGCGGCTGGCCCCCGGCTTCCCGGACCGCGCGTGGCTGGTGGAGCTGGGCGGGCTGCGCGCCTCGTCGGGCACGGTCGCGTCCCTGGCCGAGGTGGTCACCTCCGCGCTGGGCATCCGCGACGACGTGGCGGGCGCCGCGTCCGCGCCGCTGGTGGACCGGCTGGCCGGTGCGCTGCGCGGCAAGCGGGTGCTGCTGGTGCTGGACAACTGCGAGCACGTCGTCGACGCGGTGGCCGAGCTGGTGGACCGGTTGCTGCGCACCGCGCCGGAGCTGCGGGTGCTGGCCACCAGCCGGGAACCGCTGGGCCTGCCGGGCGAGGTGGTCTGGACCGTTCCGCCGCTGGAGCTGCCCGTGCCCGAGCGGGCGCACGACCTCACCGAGCTGTCGCGCTCCAGCGCGGTGCGGCTGTTCGTGGCCCGCGCCTCCGCCGCGTCACCGGGGTTCGAGCTGACGCCGGACAACGCCGCCGACGTGGCGACCCTCTGCGCCCGGCTCGACGGCGTCCCGCTGGCCCTGGAGCTGGCCGCCACCCGCGTGCGGTCGCTCGGCCTGCGCGGCCTCGTGTCCAGGTTGGACGACCGGTTCCGCGTGCTGGCCGGGGGACCGCGCGGGGTGCCCGCGCGGCAGCAGACGCTGCGCGGGGTGATCGACTGGAGCTGGGAGCTGCTGACCGGGCCGGAGCGCACGGTGCTGCGCCGGTTGTCCGTGCACGCCGGCGGCTGCACGCTCGGCGCGGCCGAGGTGGTGTGCTCGGGCGACGGGGTGGCGCCCGGCGACGCGCTGACCCTGCTGGCGCGGCTGGTCGACCGGTCGCTGGTGGTCCTGTCCGAGCACACCGAGGAGCCGCGGTACCGGCTGCTGGAGTCGGTCGCCGAGTACAGCGCCGAACGCCTGGTCGAAGCGGGCGAGGCCGAGGTCGTCCGGGCCCGGCACCGCGCGCACTACCTGGCCGTCGCCGAGCACGCCGAGCCGCGGCTGCGCGGGCACGGCCAGCGGCAGTGGCTGGAGCTGGTGGACGCCGAGGTGGCCAACGTGCGGCGGGCGCTGGACGACGCGGTGCGCGCCTCCTCCGCCGACGACGCGCTGCGGCTGGTGAACGCGATGGCCTGGTACTGGTTCCTGCGCGGCCGGCTCGGCGAGGCGCTGCGGGCGCTGGACCTGGCGCTCGCCGTGCCGGGCGGCTGCGCCGGCGCCCGGTCGTGGACGCGGGTGTGGCGGGCGGGCATCGCCATGCTGGTGGGCGGCGACGGCGCGCAGCTGGTCGCCGCCGCGGACGCGGCGCTGCGCGACTTCGCGGGGGAGGAGCGGACGCGGGCGCGGGCCGAGTGGTTCATCGGCTTCGCGCAGTGGGGCATCGGCGAGCTGTCGGCGGGCGAGCAGCGGGTCGAGACCGCGCTCGCGCACGCCCGGGCGCACGGCGACGACTGGGTCCGCGCCGCCGCCCTGGCCGCCCGCGCCCGGTTGGCGATGGGCCGCGGCGACCTGCGCACCCTCGCCGGGGACGGCGCCGCGAGCCAGGCGCTCTTCCGCGAGCTGGGCGACCGGTGGGGACAGCTGCGGGCCGCGGACATGCTCTGCTCCCACGCCCTGATCACCGGCGACTACCCGGTGGCCCAGCGCCTCAACCGGGACGGCCTGCGCAGCGCCGAGGAGCTGGGGCTGTGGACCGAGGTGTCGCACAAGCTGGCCACGTCGGGCCGGATCGCCCTGCTGGAGCGGGACTTCGCCGCCGCCGAGGAGTTCCACGGGCGGGCCCTGCGGCTGGCCGTCGAGCAGTCCGACCCGTTGATGGAGCAGTTCGCGGAGATGGGGCTGGCGCTGGGTGCGCGGCGGCAGGGGCGGTTGGACGCCGCGGAGGAGCACCTGCTCGCGTGGCTGGACTGGAACCGCAGGCTCGGCGGGGACGCCGGCGTCGCGCTGATCCTGGCCGAGCTGGGGTTCATCGCCGAGCAGCGCGGGGACGCCGCGCGCGCCCGGTCGTTGCACCTGGAGGGGTTGGCCGCCGCACGGGCCACGGGCGACCCGCGGGCGGTGGCGCTGGCCCTGGAGGGGGTGGCGGGCGCGGTGTCGCTCGCCGGTGACCACGCCGGGGCCGCCCGCCTGCTCGGCGCCGCGGCCGTCGCCCGGGAGTCCGTGGGGGCGCCGCTGCCCGCGGCCGAGCGCGGTGACGTGGACCGGGTCGAGGAGCGGGTCCGGGGCGCGTTGGGCGAGCCGGCGTTCGAGGAGGCGTTCGCGGGAGGGTGGTCGGCGGACCCCGCCGCGCTGCCGTGAGCGCCGGCGCGGGCACTGCCGCTGACCGGGCTGCGGACCGGGCCACCGACCGCGCCGAGCGACCGGCCGGCCACCGCGGCTGAACCGGGTGCGGTGCGCACCGCACCCGGACCTCGGTCGCTGCGGCCCCGGTGATCCCGGCCGGTCCGCCGAATCCCGCGCCGAACCCCGCGGCGAAGGCCGGTCGGCTCCCGCGAGGAGAGCCGACCGGCCCCGGCCGCTAGGCGGCGGCCCCGGCCCCGACGCGACCGAGCAGGCCGACGACCTGCTCCGCCGCCCGGAAACCGGACTCGACCGCGCCCTCGATCGCCGCGTTCCACCCGTTGGCGATGTCGGCGGTGGCGAACGCCACCCGGCCGTGCGGCTGCTGGACGTGGGGGAGCTGGCGCAGCAGCTGCCCCGGCTTGCGCATGGTCCAGCCGCCCAGGGAGTACGGGTCGGTGGCCCAGTCCTGCACCCGCATCTCCACCACCGACGCCTCCGGCAGCACCCGGCGCACCGCGGTCTCCAGCGCCGCCCTGCTGCCGAGGTTCAGGCCCCGGCCGTTGCCCGCGATCATCAGCTGGTCGCCGTTGGTCAGCCGCGCGTACGGGATCAGCGCCAGCACCGGGTCGCCCTCGTCACCCTGGGCGAACACCCGGTCCGACACACCGCGGACCCGCAGCCAGATCTTGGCCGCGGCGGGGGTGATGCCGACCCCCTCCGCGGTCGCGGCGGCGTGCTCCGGCGGCAACCCCGGCTCGAAGCGGATGGTGCGCCACACGTTCACCGGCACGGCCAGCACCACCGCGGGTGCGGTGAAGCAGCCGCCGTCCCCGGTGCGCACCGTGACCCCGTGCCCGTCGTCGGTGATCGAGGTGACGGGGGAGTTGAGCCGCAGCTCCGCCCCCGAGTCGTCCAGGATCGCGCGGACCAGGCCGCCCATGCCGGTGGCCGGGCCGGCCGCCGACTGGGCGTACCAGCCCTCCGGGGTGAACCCGCACAGGGCCCACCACTGCGCCAGGGAGGTCAGCGCCCCCCTGGAGCTGTCGCCGCCGGAGTAGTTCTCCAGCACGCCGGCGACGAGGCTGCGGTCGACGGGCGACAGGCCCAGCGAGTCCAGCCGCTGCTGCAGCGACACGTCGTGGAGCTGCCGGATCAGGTCGGCCCGGTAGAGCGGTTCGTGCGGTCGGGCGTAGTACTCCTCGGACCCCGCGAACAAGGCGGCCAGCACCTCGCCCGCGCGTCGCGACGTCGCCACCGGGTCCACCGGCGAGTAGGCGCCGGTCCCGGTGGGGTAGATGACGCGGTCGCTCGGGGCGTCGCTGACGGTCCCGATGCCGTACCGCGCCAGTTCCCGGTACACCAGGGTGTAGTTCGGGTGCAGCCACTGCGCGCCGAACTCCACCCGGTGCCCCAGGTAGGTGTCGGTGTAGGCCCGGCCGCCGATCCGGCCGCGCGCCTCCAGCACCAGCGGCCTCAGGCCCCGGGCGGCGAGCTCGCGGGCGGCTGTGACGCCCGCGAAGCCCGCGCCCACGACGATGACGTCGCGTTCCCCCAGCCGGTACCGTTCCGGCGCGGCGGCGCCGGCCCGGGCCACGCCCGCGGTCGCGGCGGTGACCGCACCGCCGACGACGCCGCTGAGCAGGGCCCTGCGGGTGATCGGGCGACCACCCGTGACGGTCCCGGTTAAGCCTCCAGAGTTCATGTGCTCCCCTATGCGTGGTGCGTTACAGGACTTGCGTACCGGGGTCCAGGCCCAGCAGGACGCGGCCCTGGACCTCCAGGTTGGTGTTGAGCAGGAGCAGACCGTGCAGGGACAGGCCCTGGATGTCGCGGTGGAACCGCTGCAGCGGCACCGACTTCTGGATCACGGTCGCCCCGGACGCCGTGTAGAGGATCTCCACGGCCTCCTTCGCGAGCTGGATGGCGTACGCGGCACGCCCGCGCACCATCGCCCGCTCCGCCACGTCGGGCTGGGCGCCCGCGTCGGCGTACCGCTGCAGCATCGGCAGGTAGCCGTCCTGCAACCCCTCGGCCGCCGCGATCTTGTTGGCCGCGGTGGCCACCTGGATCTGGGTCAGCGGGTGCTGCGACTGGTCGGTCCAGTCGGTGTAGGCGATGCCGCGGCCGGGGACGCGCTCCAGGAACATCTCGTACGCGCCCTTGGCGATGCCCAGGTACGCCGCGACGCTCTCGGCCATGACGAAGGTGAACAGCGAGTAGTCGCGGTCCTCGGTCGGGGTGCGGTCGGCGGTGGTGCCCAGGATCGCGTCGGCGTAGCTGATCACCCGGTGCTCGGGGACGAAGACGTCCTTCGCGGTGGAGGTGGAGCTGCCGGTGGCCGCCGCGGCGGAGGTGTGCCAGTCGTCGGCGATGGTGAACTCGGACATCGGCACCGCGGCGACCATCTCCTCGGTGGTGCCGTCCGGGTGCGTGAGCACGGCGGCGTTGATGTTCCAGTCCGCGCCGCGGCAGCCGGAGTTGAACCGCCAGCTCCCGTTGAGCAGGTAGCCGCCCTCGGTGGGGGTGAGGGTGCCGGTGGGCGTGAAGCCACCGGACACGCGCACGGAGCCGTTGGCGAAGATCTCCTGCTGGGTCCGGTCCGGGTACAGCGTCGCCATCCAGGCGCTGGACACCCACACCAGCGAGACCCAGCCGGTGGACCCGCAGCCGCGGGAGATCTCGGTGAGCACGCGCACCTGGTCGGCCAGCGACAGGTCGAGGCCGCCGAACCGGCGCGGCGTGGCGATGCGGAACACCCCGGCCTTCTCCAGCAGGTCGATGTTCTCCTGCGGCAGCCAGCGCTGTTCCTCGGCCGCTCGGCCGTTCTCGCGCAGGGTCGGCACCGCCTCCCGGACCGCGTCGAGGACGGAGTCCACCTCGTGCGCGGTGGCGGGGACCTGGTGTGTTGCGGTCATGCTTCCTCCAGCGGGCGACGTCGTCGTGCGGTGGTGGTGGGAAAACCGCGAACGGGGCCTGCGATCGCACTGGGCGACCGGTGTTGTGCGTGCGGATTCCGCGGACTGCTTTCGGGGGACTGGCGCGACCATAGCAACGGGTCGCGCCCCGGGCGGGCCCGCGGCGTAACCGGCTGATAATCGGCCCCCGCGGAGAATGCGCCCGCATTGGTCGGGTGATATCGATCGGCGATTACCCGGGTATGAGCGCCGGGAATCTCCCCGGCCGCGCGGCGGGGGTAACGTCCGGCGGTGAATGCGCCGGGTGCCGGCATTCCCGCACGCGGCGACCCCCGAAATCGCACTCGATCGACCGACAGGGAACGCCATGAACCCCGCCAAGCAGGAGCACGGCTCGGCCGACGCCCACCTCGGCGAGGTGCTGTCGAGCGTCGGGCTCGACGTCGCCTACCACCGGGCCGAGGGCAACACGCTGTACCACCGCACCGAGGACGGCGAGGAGGTCGCCGTCACCGATTTCGTGGGCGGCTTCGGCTCGCTCGTCCTCGGCCACCACGACCCCGGCGTGGTGGCCGCCGCCCGGGACTTCCTCGACCGCCGCCGCCCCGTCTTCGCGCAGTTCTCCCGCTCCGACGACGCCACCGCGCTGGCGGCGGACCTCGACCGCGCGGTCCGGCGGCAGGTCGGCGGCGAGCAGCCGTACCACGCGGTCTTCGCCAACAGCGGCGCGGAGGCGGTGGAGATCGCGGTCAAGCACGCCGAGTTCGACCGCGGCCTGCGTGCCGCGGCCCTCACGACCGGGGTCGCCGACCGGGTGGCCGCCGCGCGGGCCGCCCTGGCCGACGGCTCGGCCACGTTGTCCCCGGCCGCCGCCGAGCGCCTGGGCCTGCCCGGCGACGCCGCGCCGGAGTCCTTCGCCGCCGCGGTGACCTCGCACAACACCGAGGCGGCCGGCCTGCCGCCGGTGTTCCTGGCCGCAGCGGGCGGTTTCCACGGCAAGCTGGTGGCCAGCGTGCAGCTGACGCACAACCCGGCGTTCCGCGGCCCGTTCGGCGCGTTGGCGGCGCAGGCGCGGTTCGTGCCGCCGGACCGCCCGGACCTGGTCGCGGAGGTGGCCCGGGACGAACGGGTCGTGCTGCTGGACGCCGTTGTCGAGGGCGGTGCGGTGCACGTCGTCGAGCGCGACCTGCCCCGCGTCGCCGGGTTCGCGCTGGAGCCGATCCAGGGCGAGGGCGGCATCCGCGAGATCACGCCGGAGTTCGCCGCCGAGGTGCACCGGGTGTGCGCCGAGCTGGGCTGCCCGGTGATCGCCGACGAGATCCAGACCGGCATGGGCCGCACCGGCGCGTTCCTGGCCGGCCCGGCCGTGGGCCTGGTCGGCGACTACGTCACGCTGGCCAAGAGCCTGGGCGGCGGCCTGGCGAAGGTGGCCGCCACGCTGATCCGGGCCGACCGCTACCGGCCGGAGTTCGAGCTGGTGCACAGCTCGACGTTCGCCAAGGACGGGTTCGGCACCGCGCTCGCCCGCCAGGTCCTCGCCCGGCTGGAGGCCGACGACGGCGCCGCCTACCGGCAGGCGGCGCGGGTCGGGGCGGGCCTGCGGGCCGCGCTGGACGACGTGGCCGCGGACCACCCGGAGGTCGTGGTCGGCGTGCGGGGGCGCGGCCTGATGCTCGGCCTGGAGTTCCGCGACCTGCCGGGGTCCTCCTCGGCGCCGATCGCGGAGCTGTCCCGGGCCGGGTTCCTCGGCTACGCGATCGCCGGGTACCTGCTGCGCGCCCACCGGGTCCGCACGTTCCCCACCGGCAGCGCGCCCAACACGCTGCGCTTCGCGCCGTCGCTGCACCTGACCGACGACGAGGTCCGGCGGCTGGCCGCCGGGCTGCGGGACGTGTGCCGGTTGCTCCACGAGGAGGACGGCCCGGCGCTCGTGGGCGCCCCGCGCCGGGCGGTCGCCCCCTAAGCGCGCGGGCCGGGGGTGTTCGGGACCGGTTCGCGTCGACCGCCTCGAACACCCCCACCGGCCGGTCGACGGCGCGCGGAAAGGCCCTCCCGGGATCACCGGGAGGGCCTTTCCGCATTTCCGCGAGGTCAGCCCCGGGGCTTGCGGATCAGTTCGACCATGCTCATGTAGCTGTTGTCGCCGTAGCCGGCCGCGATGGTCTTGTCCAGCATCCCCTTGAGGAAGTCCGGGACCTGCGTGCCCACGCCCTGGCTGCGGCTGGTCTCCAGCAGGTGCTCGGCCGCGGTGAGGTTCATCTTGACGGTGCCCGCGTCGCCCGGGTAGTCGCCCTCGTCCAGTTCGCGGGTCGCCGCGTGCAGGATGGGGGTCACCACCGACGGGATGAACCAGTCCAGCGCGATCGGCGCGAACTCCGCCGCCGTGGCCTTGGCGGTGTTGACCATCGCCGTCGCGTGCAGGTAGCCGTTGACGGTGGCCCACATGAAGCCCAGCAGGGCCGTGTTGTAGAGCACCGCCAGGCCCGGGTCGTCACCCAGGTACCGCGCGTCCCCGCCGACCGCCCGCAGCGTCTCCACGTGCGCGTCGAACACCGACCGCGAACCGCTGTAGAGGAACACGGCCTCGGGGCTGCCGATCGCGGGCGGCGGCACCATGATCGCGCCGTCGAGGTACTCGGCGCCGTGGCCCGCCGCCAGGCTGACCGCCTCGCGGGCCTCGTCGGGGGTGCTGGAGGTCAGGTTGACCACGGTGCGGCCCGCCAGCGCGGAACCCGCCCCGTCGAGGATCGACCTCACCGCGGCGAAGTCGTTGACGCAGATCACCAGCAGCGGGCTCGCGCCGGCCGCCTCCGCCGGGGTCGAGGCCCGCTGCGCGCCCTTGGCCACCAGCGGCTCCGCCTTGGCGGCGGTGCGGTTCCACACCGTCGTCGGGTACCCGTGCTCGATGAACGCGGCGGCCAGGGCGGCACCCATCGGACCGAGGCCGAGGACGGTCACCGGCGCGCGGTCGCCGGGTCCGGTCGTGTCCATGTTCTCCACTCCTCCTCACCACTTCGGCCGGGCCGCGGCGCGACCGGGTGGAAATACCGGTATCCGTTTCCTGTTCATGATGGCGGCAAAGACTCCGGAATCACTTGTGGCCCGCTTTCGGTCCGCTTCCGATTTACGCCTATCGGGTGTGACTACGCTCACAGTTTGATTGAGGCGTGAAATACGGTAGTCATGGTTCATGGGGGTACCGGTGATGCAGTGCCGGGTCTACTGGGGTTCCAGCTCTTCGCCGTCTCCGGCCTCCCGCGCCTACGCAGATTCGAATGCACCAGTCTGCCCATTGGATGTGCAACGAGAACTGGGGTTCGCATGCGATTCCGACTTCTGGGCCCGCTGATGGTGGAGGGCGACGACGAGGCCGTACCGCTGGGTGGCGTCAAGCAACGGGCGGCGCTGGGCTGCCTGCTGCTGAACGCCAACCAGGTGGTGGCCTCCAGCGCCCTGCTGCGGGCGCTGTGGAGTGACGGGAAACGGCCGGCCTCCGCGCGGAAGATCCTGCACAACGCGGTGTGGCGGCTGCGCACGACGCTGGAGTCCGCCCCCGGTTCGCGCACGCCCGTGCTGGAGACCCGCGCCCCCGGTTACGTCCTGCACGTCGACCCGGCCGAGGTGGACCTGCTGCGCTTCCGCGACCTGGTGGCCGAGGGCCGGGCCCGGATGGCCGCGGGCGACCCGCACGCCGCCGCCCCCCTGCTGCGCGACGCCCTGCGGCTGTGGCGCGGCCCCGTGCTGGCCGACCTGGTCGAGCAAGGCCTGTCGTGGCCCGAGCTGGACGCCGTCAACGAGTCCAGGTTCGACGCCCAGGAGGACTGGTTCGACGCCGAGCTGGCCTGCGGCAGGCACCACGCCGTGCTGGGCGAGCTGCGCGCCCTGGTCAACGGCGGTGCGCTGCGCGAGCGGGCCTGCGGTCAGCTGATGCTCGCGCTCTACCGCTGCGGTCGCCAGGCCGAGGCGCTGGAGGTCTACACCGCGACGCGGGCCGCGCTGATCAACCGGCTCGGCCTGGAGCCCGGCCAGGACCTGCGGCGCCTCCAGCGCGCCATCCTCACCCACGACCCGTCGCTGGCCGCGCCCGCCGCTACCTCACCCGCCGTGATCCCACCCGCCGCGGTCCCACCGGCCCCGGCGGCGTCCCCGAGCGCGTCGGAGACCGAAGGCGCGCACCACCACCGACCCGTGCCCGCGCGCCCGGCACCGGTGGTGACCGTGCTCGGTTCGCACCACCAGCGCTGCGCCGCCCGGCCCGTCCCGCGGCGGGCACCCGCCGTGCCCGCGCTGCTGCCGGTGCAGCGCGGCGGCGTGGTCCGCCGCGACGTCAGCGTGCTCATGGTGCACGGCGGACCCGTCGAGGGCGCCGACCCCGAGCACCTGGACGAGGTCCTGGCGGAGACCGCCGCGGGCGTGCGCGCCGAGGTCGAGCGCGCCGGCGGTGTCGTGGCCACGTCCATCGGCTCGACGTCGCTGGCGGTGTTCGGGCTGTCGGGCGCGGGCGCGGACGACGCCGAGCGGGCGGTGCGCGCCGCGGTGGCCGTGCGCGACCGCTTCGGTCCCGACGCCGCCGTCAGCGCGGCGATCACCACCGGCGTGCTGAGGCTGACCGCCGCCGACGCCATGCCCACCGCGGTCACCGGCGTGCTGGTCGAGCACTGCCGGCTGCTGCTGGCCGGCACCGCGCCCGGTGAGGTGCGGGTGTGCGGCGCGACCCGCCGCGCCACCGAGGGCATCGCGGTCTACCGGCGCGTGGGCGGGCTCGACGACTGCTGGTCGGTCCGCGCGCTGCCGTCGTCGCCGCCCGTGCCCGACGACGTCCCCCTGGTCGACCGGGACAGCGAGCTGGCCCTGGTCGCCGGCCTCGTCGAGCGCGCCGGCCACCGCGCCCGCCCGCACCTGGTGACCGTCCTCGGCGAGGCGCGCACCGGCAAGACCCGCTTCCTGGCCGAGATCGGCAGGCGCTTCCGGGCCGTCGCCCTGCCCGCGGCCGAGCACCCCCTGGCCGAGCACCCCCTGTCCGTGCACGCCGCGCTGCTGGCGGCCCGCTGCGGCATCGCGCCCGACGACCTGCCGTCCACCGCCCGGACCAAGCTGACCGAGGCCCTGGGCGACCGCCTGCCGGACGCCGGGGAACTGGTGGAGCAGCTGCTGCCGCTGTTCGGCGGCGACACCGGGCGGCCGTCGCGCGCCGTGCCGGCCACCTGGTGTCGCGTCATGCGCCACCTGCACCGCGACGCGCCCCTGGTGGTCACCGTGGACGACCTGCACAGCGCCGACGACACCCTGCTGGACGCGGTCCGCGACCTGCTCGACGCCCCGGTGCCCGTGCCGCTGTGCCTCGTGGTCGGCGCCCGGCCCGTCCTGCTCGACCGGCACCCGGGCTGGGGCGGTGGTGCCGCGCACGCCGCCACCATCACCCTGGAACCGCTGACCGACGAGGCGATGGACCGGATCTTCGAACAACTGGTGTCCGAAATAGGCGGACGCTGGTCCGCACCGCTGCCGGACGTGCTGGACTGCTGCGCCGAGCAGGACGCGCGCGACCGCCGCGGTTACCTGCGGGGCCTGCTGCGGCTGGAGCACGACCGGTTCCCCGCGCCGGGTGCGGTGACCCCGGGGTGAGCGGCCGGTGGGGCGACCGCCGCTAGCGTCGGGCGTGACGGCACGACCCCGTCCGACGCAAGCTCTCCGACGCCAGCGGAAAGGACGCTCCATGGCCGCGAAAGGCACCGCCACCCCGCCGACCACCGCCCCGCGGGCGCTGCTGCGCCAGGTGATGTCCCGGTTCGCCACGGGTGTGGTGGTGATCGGGGTGGGCGGCGAGCACATCCACGGCATGACCGCGAACGCGTTCACCTCCGTCTCCCTCGACCCGCCGCTGGTCGTGTGCTGCGTGGCGCACACCGCCGTGATGCACCGGGCCATCAGCTCCACCGGCCGGTTCGCCGTGTCCGTGCTGGACGCGGCGCAGCAGGACCTGGCCCGGCACTTCGCCGACAAGGACCGGCCGCTGGGCCCCGCGCAGTTCGCCGACGTGCGCTGGACACCGGGGGAGCGCACCGGCGCGCCGGTCCTCGACGACGCCCTGGCGTGGTTGGAGTGCGACCTGGAACGTGCCGTGGACTGCGGCGACCACACCCTGTTCATCGGCACCGTGCTGGCCGCGGGGCGCGGTGAGGGCCGGGACGGCCTGCTGTTCTTCGACGGCGGCTACCACACCCTCAGCACCCCGGCGCCCACCGTCCCCGCCGCCCGCACCGCCGCGCCGCACCACGGCTCGCCCCAAGCCGCCGCGGCACCCCCTGCCACTGCGCCCCTTGCCGCAGAACCCACCGCCACTCCACCCTCCGCTGCGGCACCCTCCGCACCGGCCCGGACCAGCGCGCCGGCCAGGCCCGGCGCACCGCGGCCGGAAGCGCTGTCCCTGCCGCGGGTCGACGACGACCCCCGCCTGCCCGCCGCCCGCCTCGCGCGCCTGCTCGATCCCGGCCCGGTCGAGGTCCTGCACCCGACGGGCGACAGCGGCGTGGCGGTGGTGCGCGGCGCGGTGGACGGCACGCCCGTGGTCGCCTTCGCGACCGACGCCACCCGGATGGGCGGCGCCCTCGGGGCGACGGGTGCGGACCAGGTCATCCGCGCCACCGAGGCGGCCGTGGCCGATGGCGTGCCGGTGATCGGCCTGTGGCACTCCGGCGGCGCCAAGCTGGCCGACGGCGTGGAGTCGATGGACGGCGTGGGCCGGATGTTCGCCGCCATGACCGCCGCGTCGGGTCGCGTGCCGCAGCTGTCGGTGGTGCTCGGCCCCGCCGCGGGCGCGGCGTCCTACGGCCCGGCGCTGACCGACCTGGTGGTGCTGGCCGACGCGGGCCGGATGTTCGTCACCGGCCCGGACGTGGTGCGCAGCGTCACCGGCGAGCGGATCGACATGACCGGCCTGGGCGGGCCCGAGGCGCACGGCGCGAAGTCGGGCGTCGCCCACGTGGTCGCCGCCGACGAGGACGACGCCCTCGCCCGCGCCCGGCGGCTGGCCGTGCTGCTCGCGAGTCCCGCCCGCATCGTGCCGGACGACGGCGGCACCGACCCGGGCACGCTGCTCCCGGCGTCGCCGCGCCGCGCCTACGACGTGCGCCCGGTGGTGCGCGCCGTGCTCGACGCGGACTCCTTCGAGGAACTGCAGGCCAAGTGGGCGCCCAACGTGGTCGTCGGCCTGGGCCGGCTCGGCGGCGGCACCATCGGCGTGGTCGCGAACAACCCGCTGCGCAAGGGCGGCTGCCTGGACTCGCTGAGCGCGGAGAAGGCGTCGCGGTTCGTGCGGATGTGCGACTCCTTCGGCATCCCCCTCGTCGTCCTGGTGGACGTGCCCGGCTACCTGCCCGGCGTGGGGCAGGAGTGGGGCGGGGTGATCCGCCGCGGCGCGAAGCTGCTGCACGCCTTCGCCGAGTCGGTCGTGCCCCGCGTCACGGTGATCACGCGCAAGGCGTACGGCGGCGCGTACATCGCGATGAACTCGCGCTCGATCGGCGCCACCTCGGTGTTCGCCTGGCCCGACGCGGAGGTGGCGGTCATGGGCGCCGAAGCCGCCGTCACCGTCCTGCACCGCAAACAACTCGCCGCCACCGCAGAGGCGGACCGCCCAGCCCTGCTGGCCCGACTGGTGGCCGAGCACCAGCGGGTGTCGGGCGGGGTGCGACGAGCCCTGGACCTGGCCGTGGTGGACGAGGTGATCCACCCCCGCGAAACCCGCCGCCGCATCGCCGAGGCACTGCTCGCGGCCCGCCCCGCACGCGGCGCGCACGGCAACATCCCGCTGTAGCCACGGCGCGTCCCGCGGTCCGGGCGATCAGTTCGAGGACCGGCCCGGACCGCCCCGGGACGACCGGTACCCGGCCACCACGGAGGTGGCCTGCGCCGAGGCCAGGACCCGCCTCGAACGGTGCCCGCCCCCGCGGTGAGCGCGAATCCCGGTGTCCCGCCGGCGAGGCACCGGGCCCGCTGCCGTGCTGTGGCCGACACGACAGGGTTGCGCCGGAGAGGCCGTCATGCACTACGGTCTGCGAGCGTTGCTCGGTTACGAGCCGCAGGTGCGCCGGACCGCCGGCGCGTGGGTTCCGGGGGAGCGTTGGACAGGGGCGTGGGGAGAGGTGCGTCCTCGTGGCGGTCGGCCGACCGCGCCGTCGCCCGGCGCCGCCGAGGAGACCGCCTGCCGACCGACCCGGCGTTACCGCGCCCCGTGCACCCCGGCGCCGTGAGCCGCCGCGACCGGCCGCCGCGCGCCGGGCGGCCCGCCCCCGACTGACGGACGACAAGACCTCCGCGTGATGACACCCGGTGGTGGACCTGGCCGGTCCACCACCGGGTGAATCGCGCGCGAACCCGAAGTGCTCGACCTTCCGACGTGACAATGCAGGGGGACTTTCCACATGAGAACGGAACAGCCGCTCTCGGCCGAGGGCGGCAGACCGGGCGCGTCCCGGCGACTCGGCCGCCGGGTGAAGTGGGTCGGTGTCCTCGCCGTCCTGGCCGCCGTCGCGGCCGGCGTGCCGGCGTCCGCCGTGTCCGGCGGCACCGAGGTGCCCGCCGGTGCCCACCGGTTCCTGGCGCGCGTCGTCGTGGGTGAGCAGGCGTGCTCGGGCGCGCTGGTCTCCCCGCAGTGGGTGCTCACCGCGGCCCGCTGCCTGCCGCCGAGCGGCGTCCCGGCGGGCGCCACCGCGAGCCTGGGCGACGTGGCCGTGGCCACCGGCGCCGGGACCAGGACCGCCGTCGTCGACGTCGTCCGCCACACCGACCGCGACCTGGCGCTGCTGCGCCTGGAGAACGCGGCCGCCGGCACCACCCCGGTGCAGCTCGGCACCACTCCACCGGCGGTGGGCGAGTCGCTGCTGGTGGCCGGGTTCGGCCGCACCAGCGGGTCGTGGGTGCCGAACCGTCCGCACGCCGCCGCGTTCACCGTCACCGGTGTGGGCGCCGGCACGGCGTCGCTGACCGGGCCGGGCGGCACCGACACGTGCAAGGGCGACGCGGGCGGACCGGCGCTGCGCGCGGTCGGCGGCGGGGTCGAGCTGGTCGCGGTGCACAGCACCTCCTGGCAGCACGGCTGCCTGGACGTGGACGACACCCGCCAGGGCAGCACCGAGACCCGCACCGACGACGTCGCCGACTGGATCGGGCAGCACGCCGACCCCTCGCGGGCGAGGTTCGGTCGCGTGACGGGCACCGGCGGGTTGTGCCTGGACGTCAACAACGGTTTCGACGACAACGGCACCGGCTTCGGCCTGTTCGGCTGTCACGACCAGGACCACGAGCAGAACGGCGCGCAGGCGTTCACCGCGACCAGCGACGGGGCGTTGCGGGTGCTGGGCAAGTGCGTGGACGTCTACGGTCCGTTGTTCGACTCGGTGCACCGCTACGCGGTGTTGTGGCCGTGCAACGGGACTCCGGCGCAGCAGTGGCGGTTCAACGCTGATGGTTCGGTGACGAACGTGGCGACCGGTCTGTGCCTGGACGGGACCTTCGGCACGTCCGGTAGCCGGGTCATCTCCCACGGGTGCCACGGCGGCCCGAACCAGGAGTGGGCCGCGCCGACCCGGCAGGTCCGCTTCGGCCAGGTGGTGGGCGTCGGGGGCATGTGCCTGGACGTCAGCGGTGGCCGGGACGACGCCGGCACCGGCTTCGGTCTCCACGGCTGCCACGCCTCGTACAGCGCGGACGCCCCGGCCCAGGGTTTCACCGCGACCGACGACGGGGCGTTGCGGGTGCTGGGCAAGTGCGTGGACGTCTACGGTCCGTTGTTCGACTCGGTGCACCGCTACGCGGTGTTGTGGCCGTGCAACGGGACTCCGGCGCAGCAGTGGCGGTTCAACGCTGATGGTTCGGTGACGAACGTGGCGACCGGTCTGTGCCTGGACGGGACCTTCGGCACGTCCGGCAGCCGGGTCATCTCCCACGGGTGCCACGGCGGCCCGAACCAGGAGTGGGCCGCGCCGACCCGGCTCGCCTGATCCCGTCACCCGAGCCACCGAGCCACCGAGCCACCACTCACCCGAGCACCCGCGCCACCGCGCACCCATGCACCTGCGCACCGCGCCACCGCGCACCCGCGCAACCACCATCGAACCGAGGTACCGACACGTGAAACCGTTGCCGCGCAAACCGATCACCGCCCCCGTTGCGACCGAGGAGACCTCGTGAGACGCGGGATCGCCGTCATCGCCGCGGGCGTCGCCCTGCTGGCCGCGGGAGCCGCGCAAGCCGTGCCGGGCGGGTCCGTCCCGCAGGGCGCGTACGGCTTCCTCGCCCGGATCACCGCGCCCGGCCAGGCGTGCTCCGGCGCCCTGGTCGACCCGCGGTGGGTGGTCACCGCCGCGTCCTGCGTGCCGCAGGACGGGCGGGTCGACGTCGCCGTCGGGAACGTCGACACCACCACCGGCGCGGGCACGAAGTCGGCCTCCGCCGGCGTGGTCCGCCACCCGGACCGCGACCTCGCCCTGGTCAAGCTCGCCACCCCGGCCACCGGCACCGCGCCGATCGCCGTCGCCACCGCGGCGCCGACCGCGGGCGAGGTGCTCAAGGCGGGTGGCTTCGGGCGCACGGCCACCGAGTGGGTGCCCGCCCGGCCGAGCCTGGCGACCTTCACCGCGTCCGGGACCACCGGCGCCGACCTGGCGCTGTCCGGTGACCGCGACACCTGCGCGGGCGACGCGGGCGGTCCCGCGTTCCGCGAGGTGAACGGCGTGCCGCAGCTCGTCGCGGTCAACCGGCTGTCGTGGCAGCACGGCTGCCTGGGAGTGACCGAGACCCGCGCGGGCTCCACCGGCACCCGCGTGGACGACGTGGCCGGCTGGGTCGAGTCGCGGCTGGTCGACCTGACCGCCACCGCGCTGCCGCGCCACGCCGTCGGCCTGACCTGGGCCCCGCGCGGTCACGGCTCGTTCGCCGTGCACGCCTCGCGGTCGGCCGACGTGCCGGTCGACGCGTCCACCCGGATCGCGACGGTGACCGGGGCGTCGTTCACGCATGCCGCGCTCCCGGCCGGCGAGACGTGGCACTACCGGGTCGTCGCCCAGGACGGCACCGCGTCGGTGGTGGCGTCCGCCACGACGCGGGTGCCCACGCGCAGCGACTTCGACGGCGACGGCTTCGACGACCTCGCGGCGGCCTACGACAGCGGGGACGACCGCACGCGCATCCCGGTGTGGCCGGGCGGCGAGGACGGCATCGGCGTCCCCGAGTACCGCTGGGACAGCGGCGCGGGCCAGTTCACCGCCGGCCGGGCACGCTGGCTCACCGGTGACTTCAACGGTGACGGCCGGGCCGACGTCGGGGCGTTCTACAACTACGCCGACGGTGCGACGAGCCTGCACGTGATGTACGCGACCGCCACCGGTTTCGCACCGTTCGCGGAGAAGTGGAACGGCGGTGCGGGCAACTGGCCGGCGCAGGGTGCCAAGCTCGCCGCGGGCGACTTCGACGCCGACGGCCGCACGGACATCGCGGCATTCTACGACCTCGGCGGCGCGCGCACCGCGCTGTACGTCTGGCGCGCGACCGCGACAGGCTTCGAGCCGCCGGCGCTCAAGTGGGACAGCGGCCCCGGCCAGTTCGACCACGGCAGGGCCGCGTTCGTCTCCGGCGACTTCGACGGTGACGGCCGCGTGGACCTCGCCGCGGCCTACGACTACTTCCAGGACAACACGTCGCTGTGGGTGTTCCCCGCCAACGGCGGCGCGTTCGGCCCGCCGGTGGAGAAGTGGTCCAGCGGTGTCGGCCAGTTCACCCACGGCCGGGCCCGGTGGGTGGCCGGTGACTTCAACGGTGACGGCCGGGCGGACGTCGGGGCGTTCTACAACTACGCCGACGGTGCGACGAGCCTGCACGTGATGTACGCGACCGCCACCGGTTTCGCGCCGTTCGCGGAGAAGTGGAACGGCGGTGCGGGCAACTGGCCGGCGCAGTCCGCGCGGATCGTCGCGGGCGACTACGACGGTGACGGCCGGGGCGACGTCGCGGCGTTCTACAACCTCGACGGCGGGGTCACCCGCGCCTACCTGTGGTTCGGCACCGCCACCGGTTTCGCCGCACCGGTGCAGCAGTGGGACAGCGGTCCGCAGAACTGGCAGGCGCAGGGGGCGAAGCTGCTGTGACCGCCAGGACGAGAGCCGCACGGCGTTCCGCGCCGGCCGCGGGTCTCACCGCGGCCGTGGCGCCGGGGCCGTCCCCGGCGGCACGACCGTGCCCGGCGTCTCGGCGCGGGCGGGGCGTGCGTCCTCGTGAAGTGACCGACGGGCGGGAGCCGTTGGCCCGCGCGGAGATGTCCACCCCTTTTTCGCACCAACAGATTCGGTGATCACCATGTTTCGTCTCGTTGCGGCCGGCGCGGTCGTGTTGTCCCTGCTGACCGGTGGTGCGGTGGCCCTCGGGCAGACCGGCGGCGACCAGCCCGCCACCGAGCAGTCGCCCCTGGTCGAGGACTTCTCCTACCCGGGCGCCGACGCGATCTTCGCCCGGCGCGGCATCCGCCTGGTCAAGGGCGACGGCAACATCACCCTGGTGGCGTGCGGCGGCGCCGGCCTGATCGAGGTGCGCCGCTCGGGCGCGGAGGACGTCGACGACGACCCCGACCCCGGCCACTACTGCTTCCAGGTGCGCGGCACGTCCGGCTACCTGGAGCTGGAGGTCCCGGACACGTTCCAGATCAAGGGCAACAACCAGGTGGTCAAGGCGACCGTGACGGTCGACGAGGAGACCAGCGACGTGTCCATCGAGAAGAACACGTGGACCGGCGTCGGGTACGGCGTCGGTGACGGCCCCGCCGTGCTGCTGGCGCTCAAGGTTTCC
>NZ_JBPKJK010000154.1:0-20744 GCF_051756985.1 Saccharothrix sabaoui | reverse complement strand
CGGCTGCGCGGTGACGTGCCGCAGGCTCGGCACGCAGGTGTCGAAGACGCCGGCCGGGACGCGCGCCAGCCGCTCCCCCACCCCGATCACGCGGAGGCCCGCGGCCCTGGCCGCCGACGCGCCGGTGACCGTGTCCTCCACGGCGACCGCGTCGCCGGGGCTCGCCTCCAGCCGGAGCAGGGCGGCGCGGTAGGGCTCCGGGTCCGGTTTGCCCGCGCTGACGTCGTCGGCGCTCACCACGACGTTCGGGTCCGGGATGCCCAGGGAGTCCAGGCGGCGGGTGACCACGTCCCGCGCGCCGGACGTGACGACCGCCGTCACCTCCCGGGGGATGCTGCGGTACAGCTCCAGGGCGCCGGGCATCGGCGTGGTCCGGGCGGCCAGCTCGTACTCGATGCGCTGGATCGCGCGGGCCTCGGCCTCGGCGTCGAGGTGCGGCGCGGCGATCCTGACGAACTCGACGTCGGTGAGCGAGCGGGAGGCGTCCGCCAGGCCGTCGAGGCCCACCCGCCTGCTCGCGGCCCAGTCGGTGACGGCGCGCTCGATGTGGTCGTGGGAGTCGGCGAGCACGCCGTCGAGGTCGAAGCAGACCGCGCTGCACCGGAACTCCAGCGCGCCCGCTCCCAGCAGGACGGTGGTGGTCGGCGCGGCCCTCATTCGACCGTCACGCTCTTCGCGAGGTTGCGGGGGCGGTCGACGTCGCGGTCGAGCAGGGTCGCGGCGTGGTGGGCGAACACCTGGAGCGCGACCCCCGTGACGACGTGGTCCAGCAGCGGGTGCGGGGACGGCAGCCGGGTGGTGGGCACGCCGAACTCGCCGTGCGAACCGTGGGCGAACACGACGACCTCACCGCCGCGCGCCCGGATCTGCTCGACGAGGTTCGCGTCCCGGCCCCCGCTGTCGCGGCCGGCGAGCACGACGGAGACGTGCCCGGGACCGACCAGGGCGAGCGGTCCGTGCTTCAGCTCCGACGCCTGGTACGCCTCGGCGTGGATGTAGGAGATCTCCTTGAGCTTCTGCGCCCCCTCCCGGGCGACCGGCCACGACGTCCCCCGGCCCAGGTAGTACATGCTCCGGCGGGTGTGCACGGCCTCCGCCACCTCGCGGATGCCCGCCGACCGGGTCGCGAGGAGGTCGGCGAGGACCGTCGGCAGCAGCGGCAGCGCGAGGTCCAGTTCGAGCAGCTCCTCCGACGGGGCGCGGGGGTCCGACCGGGCCAGCCACGAGGCGAGCGCCAGCCCGGCGAGCTGCACGTTGGTCACCACCTTGGTCGACGCCACGGACACCTCCGCGCCGGCGCGCAGGTGAACCGACGCGTCGCTGCGGCGGTCGAGGGTGGACCCCGGCACGTTCACGAACGACAGCGCCTGCACCGGGTGCTGCCGCAGGTACCGCTGGGCGTGCAGCGTGTCGAGCGTCTCGCCGGACTGGCTGATGAGCACGTGCAGGCAGTCCGGTTCGACGACCGGGTGGCGCTGGGTGAACTCCGCGGCCGGCTCGGCGGTCGCGGGGACGCGCGCCAGGTGCTCGACGAAGGACGCCGCGACCTGGCCCGCGTAGTAGGACGACCCGCACCCGAGGAAGCGGACCCGCCTGATCGACGAGCGGTCCAGGGAGGCGGCCCAGTCCGGCGACGGGTCCGCGCCGGCGGGCGTGAACAGCGCCCCGATCGCCGCGCGGGCGGTCCGCGGTTGCTCGTGGATCTCCTTGAGCAGGTGGTCGGGGTAGTCCCCCTTGCCGGTCCAGGCGAACTCGCCACCCAGCGGCTCCCACTCCCGGTCCTCCGGGACGGCGGTGGTGATGGTGAGGACCTCGCCGTCGAGGACCTGCGAGCAGCGCGTGCACCCGCCCGTCAGCGCCGCGCGGTCGGAGGCGACGTGGACCGAGCTGCCGTCGGTGCCGATCAGCAGCGGGCTGCCCTGGGAGGCCGCGACCAGCGTGCCGGGGCGGTTCGCCACGATGACCAGCACCGCGTAGTCGCCGTCGACGCGCGCGAGGGTCAGGCGGACGGCGTCCGCCGTGTCGGCGCCCTGGTCGCGGTGCCAGGCGATGAGGTGGGCGAGGACCTCGCTGTCGGTGTCCGAGGTGGTGGCGATCCCCCGGTCGTCGAGTTCCCGCCGCAGTTCCGCGACGTTGCGGACCGTTCCGTTGTGGACGATGGCGGTGGACGAGTCGTAGCTCAGGTGGGGGTGGGCGTTGCGGGTCGAGGGCGCGCCGTGGGTGGCCCACCGCGTGTGCGCGATCCCGGACCCGCCGGTGGCCTCGGGCGGGCACACCGCCCCCAGCGAGGTCACCGGTCCCGCGGCCTTGCGCACCCGGAACCCTCCCGGGGCGTGCACGGCCATCCCGGCGGAGTCGTACCCCCGGTACTCCAGTCTTTCGAGCGCCGTCATCAGCGTCCGCCCGACGTCTCGGGTGCCTGTCGTTCCTGCGATTCCGCACATGGGCTCATCCGTCCTCGTGGTCGGGGTGGAGCCCCGGCAGCGTCGAGCCGGGGTGGTGGATCGGGAAGTGCTCGGGCGCCCGGAACGCCTCCGCGGCCTGCGTGCCGCACTGGAGGCCGCGGAGCCTCGCCTGCCTAGTGGCGTAGTCGAGGTAGTCGGTGCCGTCCGTGCACCGCAGCCAGTCGTTCTGGCTGCGGTGCGCGCCGAGCATGGTGAGCTTGGTGTCGAGGGTGGCCGTGATGTCCACCCAGCGCTGCGGGTTCGCGCCGACGAGCGCCAGGGTGTCCATGTGGAACACGGCCGGGAGCGACCCGACGGCGGCGCTCGCCGTCCGGTGCAGCGGGGAGGCGGCCAGCTGGAGGCTGTTGAGCGCGATGGCCGCCGCCGCCCGGTGGTCGGGGTGGTAGTCGTGGGGGTCGGGGACGAGCAGGAGGTCGGGCCGGAACGCCCGGAGCACCTCGCTGAACGCGGTGCGCGTCCCCGGGCTGTCGAACAGGAACCCGTCGGGCTCGCCGAGCCGGAACGTACGGGCGCCGAGCACCTCCGCGGACCGCTCCGCCTCCGCCGCGCGCACCTCCGCGATCGACGCCTTGTCGCCGTCGGGCGCGCCGAGGTCGCCGTTCGTCAGCACGCAGATCCCGATGGCGTGGCCCCGGAGCCGGTAACGCGCCAGCGTGCCCGCGCAGAGGATCTCCACGTCGTCGGGGTGCGCCCCGACCGCCAGCACGTTCACGCCGCCTCCCCCGCGCCGACCAGCCCGCCGAGGAAGTCCAGCTCGGCGTGGAAGTGCGAGTCCGGCAGGAAGCGGTCGCGGGTCCGCTCCCTCGCGGAGTCGCCGGTGGCCCGGCTCGCGCGGGGGTCGGTGAGCAGCTCGACGACCGCCGCGCCGAACCGGTCGTCCGGGTCGGGCAGGGCGACCGCCCGCCCGTACCGGTCGTCGGGGATCTGGGTGGCGATGCCGCCGACCGCCGTGGCGACGACGGGCCTGGCCTTCCACATGGCCTCGGTCACGGTCAGGCCGAACCCCTCCGACCGGCTCTTCTGGACGACGACGGCGGCGTGCCGCTGGGCGGCGTTGACCACGCGGGCGTTCTCCGCCGCGTCCCCGGTCGGCAGGCAGCACAGCTGGACCCGGGACCGCACCGCCCCCGGCAGCCGCCGCCAGTGCTCGACGCACCGCCGGAAGTACCCGTCCGCCTCGGGGTCGTCCGCCACGCCGTCGACCTGAGGCCCGATGAGGGTCAGGTAGGCGTCCGTCGCGGGCGCCACCGCCCGGCCGAAGCTGTCCATGACCCCCGTCATGTCCTTCACCGGGTCCCACCGGGAGACCTGGGCGACCACGGGCACGTCCGGCGCGGGCGCGGGTCCCTCCCGGACGACCACGTGCCCCGCCACCCGGCCGGGCTCCCGCGCGCCGGGGCCGCCCAGCAGGCCCCACCGCGCCAGCAGCGGGCGCGCCTCGTCCGGCGGCGCGGCGTCGTTCTTCGCGGACGTCGGGTCGATGAACGGGGTGATCGCCGCGCCGGGCAGCCCGCCGCCGGCCGGGAGCACCACGTCGCGGAAGTGCTCCCGGGTCGTGATGAGCCCCCGTGCCGCGGCGAGGAAGGGCGCGAGGAACTCCCCGGAGCGGGCGGTGTGCTCGTTCGGGCGGTCGGCGCCGTTGTGCGCCCGCCACACCGGCACCGCGCCCAGCTCGGCGACCCGGTCGCACAGCCCCGCGGTCTGCGGGTCGTGCAGGACCACGACGTCACCGGGTCGCACGTGCCGCGCCAGGTGGGCCGCGGCGTCCCGGCTGGCCCGCCGGAAGCGGTCGGCCTGCGCCGCGCCGAGGGGGCCGCCGTCGCCCGGGACGCCGGAGACGCCGTTGTCGATCCGCTTGGTGGTGGTGAAGAAGTCGGTGCCCGCCTCGATGACGAGCCACCGGACGTCGATGCCCAGAGCGTGCCCGTAGCCCAGGAGCGGCCTGAGCATCTCGGCGACGCCACCGCCGTCCGCCGTGGAGTTGACGTGCCACACGGTGGGCATCGCGGCCCTCCAGCGGGCCGCCGCCGCGAGCAACCGGTCCCAGCGCTCGGTGGTGAGGCAGGCTCGGAGCCCGTCGAGCCGGTACCGGCCGACCGGTACCTCGCGCAGGTGCGCGGAACTCATCCCTTTCCTCCTTCCGGTTCTGCACCGCCCTTCGGGGCGGCGGTGGTGCGGTCGAGGTGGTGGGTGGCCAGCGCGATCGCCGCCGCGGCGGCCACCCCGATGACGCCGAGGGTGGTCGGGAGGCCCGCCGCCTCGGCCAGCACGCCGACGAGCGGCGGGCCCGCGAGGTAGGCGAGGTACCCGACCGCGCTCACGCAGGCGGTGGCGGTCGAGACCGAGTGCGGCATCCGCTCGGTCGCCGCGGTCATCGCCAGCGGGAAGACCGGGCCCAGGGCCGACCCGACGACCGCCACGGCGGTGAACGCGCCCACCGCGCTCGGTTGGACGAGGCCGATCACCAGCGCGGCCGCGGTCGTGCAGGCCGCCCCGCGCAGGACCGCCCGCCGGCCGAAGCGGGCCACGACGACGTCCCCGAGGGAGCGGGACGCGAACATGGCGACGCTGAACGCGACGACGGTCGCCGACCCCAGGTCCAGTCCGCCGCCGAAGTCCCGGGAGACGAGCAGGGCGGACCAGTCGGTGATCATGCCCTCCACGAGGAGGCCGCTGATCGCGACGGCGGCGACGGCGAGCGGGAGCGCCGCGATGCTGCGCAACATCGACGTGCCCGGTGTTCCCGACGTGCCCGGTGTTCCCGACGTGACCGGTGTTCCCGACGTGCCCGGCGGTGCGCCGCGTTCCGGCGCGCGGGGCGCGGTGCGCGGCAGGGCGGGTGCGGCGACGGCCAGCAGCGCCACCAGGACCGCGGCCACCGCCGAGAAGTGCAGCAGGACCCCCGCGTCCAGGTTCGTGGCGAGCGCGCCGCCGGCGGCTCCGAAGAGGACGCCGAGGCTGTAGCCACCGTGCAGCCGCGAGATGACCGGCGGCCGGTCCGGCGTCCGCTGCTGGAACTCGATCCCGGCGGTGTTCATCGCCACGTCCAGGCACCCGCTGGCCGCGCCCAGGAGCACGAGGACGATCCCCAGGGACACCGCGTCCCAGGCGACCGCGATCAGCGGGAGCAGCCCGGCGAACGCCAGGCCCGAGACGACGCACAGCTCGCGCGCGCCGGTGCGGCGCAACAACCGGCTGGTGCCCAGCAGGGCGGGGACCGAGCCGGCGGCCACCCCGAACAGCGCCACGCCCAGCGCGGCGTCCGAGAGCCCCAGCAGCGACTTGACCTCGGGTATCCGCGGCGCCCAACTGGCCAGGACGGCACCGTTGAGGAAGAAGACGAGCCACAGCGCGGGGACGTGGGAGATCGGACGACGTGTTTCCACCATCGGTCAGCCTCACGGCCGCCCTGACGGGAATGTCGGACGGTCCCCGGACGGTCAGGAACCGCTGCGACCGGTCGAACGGTCGCCCCTACCTGTTCCCGATGACAGCACGTTCCGCGCAGCCGTGCAAGCCGAGTGGTCGCGCACCGGGTCGCCGGACCCGTGGACCGCATGTTTTCTTTTGCTCACCACAATCAATTCCCCCTCCCCTGGAAGAACATTCCCGGCGCGCCGGAAACCCGGCCCGCCTCGGTCAACCCGGCGATTCGAGCAGAACGCCCGTCAATCGTGTTCCCGACCGCCTCGCCACCGAAACCAGCCTCCCGGGAAGTGGACGCGGAGCCGCTCAGCCTTCACCTACCCACGGTGGAGCACGGGTCTCCGCACCGTTCGAGGGTGGTTCGACGTCGAACGCGGTCGAACGGGGAAATCCGCGCACCCCGTTCCACTTCCGCGCGGTCTGGAATACCCGGCGCGGCGGTGCATTGACCGTGAAAGCTCTTCACGACAAGTCACTCCCCTGCTACGGTCCGATTCCTGGGAACGTTCCCAGAATTCCGCCGTCGATCCTGATCCCCTATCAGGGAGCCGAAGATGCCACTGAAGTCATCATCAGGCACGAGCAGGAGAGTTCCACGTCGCGCACTCACCGCGGTGGCCGCGTTCGCGTTCGCGGCGGCGACGGCGCTGGGCACGGGCCCCGCTGCCGCGGAGGGCGTGGGCGCGGAGGGTGTGGGCGCGGAGGGTGTGGGCGCGGAGGGTGTGGGTGCCACCGGTGTGGGCGCCGCCGCGCGCGTCGACAACCCGTACGCCGGCGCGTCGGTGTACGTGAACCCCGACTGGGCCGCGAAGGCGCGCGCCGACGGCGGGTCCGCCATCGCCAACCAACCCACGTTCGTCTGGCTGGACCGGATCGCCGCCATCAACGGCGTGGGCGGCAGCCGCGGCCTGCGGTCGCACCTGGACAACGCGGTGTCCCAGGCGGCCGGGCGGACGATGGTCGTCCAGTTCGTCATCTACAACCTGCCCGGCCGCGACTGCGCGGCGCTGGCGTCCAACGGCGAGCTGGGCCCCGACGACCTCCCCCGCTACAAGACCGAGTACATCGACCCGATCGCCGCGATCATGGGCGACGCGAAGTACGCGAACCTCCGCATCGTGACGATCATCGAGATCGACTCGCTGCCCAACCTCGTGACGAACGTCGGCAGCCGGCCGACCGCGACGCCGCAGTGCGACCGGATGCTCCAGAACGGCAACTACGTCAACGGCGTCGGGTACGCGTTGGCGAAGCTCGGCGCGGTCGGCAACGTCTACAACTACATCGACGCCGCGCACCACGGCTGGATCGGGTGGGACGACAACTTCGGCGCCTCCGCGACGCTGTTCGCCCAGGCCGCCCGCGCGTCGGGCAGCACGGTGGACAACGTGACCGGGTTCATCTCCAACACGGCGAACTACGGCGTGCTGAAGGAGGACCACTACACCGTCGACGACGCGGTGAACGGGACGTCGGTGCGCCAGTCGAAGTGGGTCGACTGGAACCGGTACGTGGACGAGCTGTCGTTCGTCCAGGCGTTCCGCACCCGGCTGGTGAGCGCCGGGTTCCGGTCGGACATCGGCATGCTGGTCGACACGTCGCGCAACGGCTGGGGCGGCTCGCAGCGCCCGACCGCCAAGGGACCGACGACGAGCGTGGACGCCTATGTGGACGGTGGCCGGTACGACCGCCGCATCCACCTCGGCAACTGGTGCAACCAGTCCGGGGCGGGCATCGGCGAGCGGCCCCGGGCGAACCCAGCCCAGGGCGTCGACGCCTACGTGTGGGCCAAGCCGCCGGGTGAGTCCGACGGCGCGAGCCGGGAGATCCCGAACGACGAGGGCAAGGGCTTCGACCGGATGTGCGACCCGACGTACGGCGGCAACGCCCGCAACGGCAACAACCGGCCGGGCTCCCTCGCGGACGCCCCGCTGTCCGGGCACTGGTTCTCCGCGCAGTTCCGCCAGTTGCTGGCCAACGCCCACCCGAGGCTCTGACCCGCGCACCCGGTGGTCGGTCGCGGACCGGCCACCGGGCCACGGAGCAAGGCCGGGCCACGGAGCAAGGCCGGGCACGGCGCGAGCGCCGGGCCACGACGCGGCCACCGGGTCACGGTGCGGGCACCGACCCCGCCTGCCCCGACTTCCGGCCCGCCTGCCCCGTTCTCCGCGCCGCCTTGCCCGACTTGCGCCCCGCCTGGTCGGGCTTTCGCCCGGCCTGGTCCGGCTCCCGACCCGCCTGCGCCGCGAGGCTGCCGTCGACCCAGCACATCGCCAGCTCCAGCCGCGAGCGGCAGCCGCTGCGCTCGAACAGGCGGGCGAGGTAGTTCTCCACGCTCTTCTCGCTGCGCCCCAACGACGTGGCGATCTGGCGGTTCGTCGCCCCGGCGCTGACCAGGTCCAGCACCTGCACCTCCAGCGCGCTGAACGCCTCCCGCTCCGCGCGCCGGCGCGGCGGGGCGACACCGCGCGCCTTGGCGACCTGGGTGAGGAGCCGCCGGGCCTGCCGGGAGGCGAAGCGGTCGGCCAGGTCGCGCGCCTCGGCCAGCCACGCGCGGGGGTCGTCGGCGAGCCGCACCAGCAGCAGGTCGATCGTGAACAGCAGGGCCCGGTCGGGCCGGGCGGCCACGAGGGCGTGCGCGGCCAACGCGCTCCTCACGTCACCGCCGGCCATGGCCCGCGCCACCAGCACCCCGACCTCGGTGCCCCGGGAGCGCACCCGGTCGTGCAGGTCCGCCAGCTCGGCGGGCACCGCGTCCCGCCCGGCCCCGCCCTGCCGCCCCAGGCGCAGCAGCAGGCGCTCCAGGCCCACCAGGTGCCCGGCGGCGCGCAGGGCCCGGTAGTCCGCCCAGCCGCGCTCCGCCGCCTCGGCGGTGCGGCCGAGGTCGTGCCGGACCCCGCACCGCACCCAGGCGAGCACCGGGCCGAGCGCGGCGTCCGCCGGGATGCGGTCCAGCCAGGCGACGGCCCGCGGGAGGTCGCCGCGGGCCCGGCAGACCTCGGCGGCCACCGCGCAGGCCAGGTCGTGCTGCGGTGCGCGGTGCGCGGCGGTGGCCCGCGCCTCGATGCGGCGGGCCTTGGACAGGGCGGCGTCCCACTCGCCCGCGAGGTAGTCGTCCACCAGGTCGCGGTAGCCGCACCGGGGGCGGCGGTCCACCGGGTGGGTGCGGCTCTCGCCCAGCAGGATCGCGTAGGCCGCGCCCCAGTCCTCGAACGCCAGCGCGTCGCGCACCTGCTCGGGGTCCGCCGGCCCGCCACCCGCCCGCCGCAGCTCGGCCAGCGCGGTCTCGAACCCGTCCCGGTCGCCGAGCCCGGCCACCAGCACGTTGGCCTCGGCGCTGCCCGGCACGGGGCCGACCGCCGCCCAGGCGCCCGCCTCGGTGCGACCGCCCGCCGGGCCCGGACCCGCCAGGGCGGGGAACGCCCGCGCGCCCATCGCCATCATCCCGGCGGCCTCGGGCTCGCCGGCCGCCACCGTCTCGGCCGCCGGGTCGACCCACGCGTCCGCGCCGGTCCACCGGGCCTGGACCACGGCGAAGGCCCAGACCAGGCCCGCCTTGCGCACGGCGCGCGCGGGCAGCCGGTCGCGCCGGAGCATCACCCGGTTGCCCAGGTCGACCAGGCCGCGCACGTGGCCGCGCCGCATCATCAGCCGCATCGCGGTGCTCAGCAGCCCCGGCACCCGCCGGTCCTCGGGCGGCAGCGCGTCGAGCAGCGCCACCGCCGCCCTGATCGCCTGCCCCGGGTCCTCCTCGGCCCGCTCCACCGCCGCCAGCAGCAGCGGCGTCGCCACCTCGGCGGGCAGCGCGCCGCCCGCGGCGAGGGCGTGGCCGCGCACGGCCGGGTCGCCGCAGGCCGTGGCGAGACCGCCCCGGCGGACCGCCCCGGCGGCGATCGAGGCGTGCAGGGCGGGCAGGTCCCACCGGTCCGGTCCGGCGCGCAGCGACCTCGCCACGGCGGGCACGGCGCAGGTCACCCGGTCGTCCGGCCCGACGGAGAGGACGCCGTCCTCGACGAGCAGGTCCAGGGCGGTACCCAGGTCGTCGACGGGGCGGTCCAGGGCGGGGGCGAGCGAGAGCAGCTCGTCCACCAGCAGCCGGGTGGTCGCGGTGAGCCCGGCCACCAGGGCGGCGACCTCGACGACCCGGTCGCACTCGGCGGACGTCCCCTCGCGCTCCAGCGGCAGCCCCGCGGGCAGTTCGGTCGCGGGCAGGCACGCGTGGCCGTCCACCACCACGAGGCTGTCCCGGGGGTCCAGCGCGCCCAGCAGCGCCAGGACGTCGCCGGGGACGCCCGCGCGCGGGCCCAGCGCGGCCCGCACGGCGTCGACCAGGTCCTCCTCCGCGGCGACCTCCAGCGCCGCGCTGATCAGCTCGCGCACGGCGGCGCGGTCCAGGCCGGGCAGCTCGACCACCCGGTCGGCCGGCAGGGCGAGTTCCGCCGGCGGTTCCGGGTTTCGCCGGGTCGTCCGGCAGGCGAGCACCAGGGGAATTCCGGCCGTGCGCATTCCGCGGAGCAGCGTGCCGAACAGCGGGAATTGCCTCGGGGCAATCCGCTCGACATTGTCCAGCAGCACCGCCGACGGCCTGGACGCGGCCACCCGGGCGAGCACCGCGACCAGTGCGGCGACGAGGGCGAGCCCGGCGCGGGGGTCGTGCCGGGTGCGGTCGCGGGCCCGGCGCAGGGCGTCCACCCGGCCCACCAGGTCGGCCTCCGCCGTGCCGCGGGCGACCGCCCCGAGCACCGCGTCCGCCACTCCGACCAGGTCCAGGACGTCCGCCGACGCGGTCGCGCGCACGACGAGCACGCCGCGCGCGGCGGCCTCCCCGGCGACGACGTCGAGCAGCGCGGTCTTGCCCGCGCCCGGCGCGCCGCACAGCAGGACCGCCTCGGCCGGCGTTCCACCGGACCCGGCCACCACCTCCCGCAGGAGTCGCGACTGCTCGTCCCGGCCCACCAGCGCGCGTCTTCGGATTTCCGCCACCACCCCGTATTAACCTGCGGCGACGTGGACACCCGCAATTCAATGACTGCGGACCGTTTCCACCTGACCGCGACTCGCTCCCACTTTGTACCACGGGAGCCGCTGCCCTAAAGTCTCCACTCGGGCTGCGGGCCGTGCGGTGAATGAAATCGAAACAACGTGGACAAATTAGGAGGCCCAGCTGAGCGGGCAGGTTTTCACCGGTGCGGTGGACGCCGTGGTCGAGGCGCTGGGAGCGGAGGGCCACCGGCCGGTGGTGGTCACCGGTGACCGCGGGTCGGGGCGTACCTCGGTGCTCGCCGCCGTTGCCGACCGGGTGGGTGCCGAGGGGGCGGACGTGCGCACCACCACCTGCTTGCCCAGTGACCGTGGGAGCGCTTTCACAGTGGCGCGCCGGCTGCTCGGGTCGCTGACCGGCGGTCACGAGGCCGGTGGCGCGCCGGTGCCGCACCTGCCCCTCGCGCTGACCCGCGCGCTGCGCGAGCGCGGCCGGGTCGTGCTGCTCGTCGACGACGCCCAGCACGCCGACGACGAGTCGGCCCGGCTGCTGCGCGACCTGGTGGCCGGACCGGCGCGCGGCGACGTGCGCCTGGTGCTGTCGGAGCTGGTCCACCACCCGCGGCCCGCGCCGGCCGGGCAGGTCGACGTGCCGCTGGCCCCGATGGACCGCGACGGCGTGGCCCGCGCGCTGGTCCGGCTGCTGGGCGCCATCCCGGACGGCGCGCTGGTCGCCGAGGCGCACCGGCTGACGGCGGGCAACCCGGCCGCGCTGGTGGCGGTGGTCGAGCAGCTGCGGCGCACCGGCGGCATCCGGGTGCTCATCGGCCACGCGCACCTGCTGGAGGGCACGCCGCCGCCGGTGCTGCCCGACGACGACCGGTTCGTGCGCGCGCTGCGCGGGCTGGGCGCGACGCCGTGGCGGGTGGCCAAGGCGCTCGGCCTGCTGGGTTCGGACCACCGCTGCCCCTCGGACACGGTCGTCTCGGTGATCGAGTCCGCGGGCGTGGCCCCCGGGGCGGTCGCGGAGGCGCTGGACCTGCTGGTCGCCTCCGGTTTCGCGGAGCGCTCCGGCACCCCGGAGCGGCTCGGCTTCCGGGTGCCGCTGCTCGCGGCGGCGGTCGCGGCGCGCATGGGCCCCTACGAGCGGCGCGCGGTGTCGGCGGCCGCGGTGCGCCACCACTGGCGGCACGACCGGGCGGACGCCGCCTCGCCGCCCGACAAGCTGGCCTTCCTCGCCGACCGGATCGCGGACGGGGTGGCCCTGCTGGACCCGAAGCGCGCCGCGCGGGAGCTGCTGGACACGGGCCACGCGCTGCGCTTCACCCACATGGCCCGCGGCGCGCGCTGGATGCGGGTGGCCGCCACGCTGCTCGACGACCCGGTGGCCCAGGTGAAGGCGTTGACGGCGCACGCGTCGGCGGCCCTGCGCTCCGGCGACCACGCCACCGCGGCCCGCGAGAGCAGGGAGCTGCTGACGCGCTTCGCGAGCGCGATGGACCGCGGGCTGCGGCTCGACGTGGCCGGGCTGGAACTGCTCGCGCTGGCGGGCACCGGCGACCGCGCGGCGCTGGCCGCGGCGGCCGAGGAGCACCTGCGCCCCACCGCCGACGCCGCCCACCTCGCGCTCGGCGCGCACGCGCTGTGCCTGCTCGGCCGGTGGGACGAGGCGCGGCGGCTGCTGGAGGGGGTCCCGCCGGTGGCCCAGGAGTCAGCGGCAGAGGAGTCAGTGGCAGAAGAGTCGGCGGAGCGCTGGCTGGACAGCTCGGCGCGCTGGTCCACGGGGCTGGTCCACGGCGACCTGGCGGACCTGCGCGCGGCCGTGGCGCGGGACGGCGGGCGGACGCGCTACGACCTGACCGTGCACCAGTACGACTCGCTGCTCGGGGTGGGCGAGCTGACGGCGGCGCTGGACCTGCTGGCCCGGCGCGGGGTGGGCGTCGACCAGGTGCCGCGGCAGGACGTGTTCCTGGCCCGGTTCCTCGGGGGCGACTGGGAGCGGGGGCTGGGCACGGCGCGGTCGATGATGGCCAACACCCCGGCGTCGGCGCGGATGCCGGTCAGCGTGCTGGCCCACGCCGGCGCGTCGACGATGCTGCTGGCGCGCGGCTGGCCGACGCGGGCGGCGAGCGTGCTGGACGCGGCGCGGGCGACCGTCCCCGTGCCGCACCTGCTGGCCGCCGCGACCGCCGCGGTCCACGCGCTGCTGGGCGACGCGGACGCGGCGGAGGCCGTGCTGCGCGCCGGGCTCGCCGACGCGGGCGCGCACGGCTACGTGCTGGGCACCGGGGAGCTGTGGGCGGGGCTGGCGGAGTGCCGGGCCGCGGTGGGCGACGCCCGGGGCGCGGCGGACTGCGTGCGCGAGGTCGAACGGGTCGCCGGGTGCACGGGCGTCGCGGCGGCCCGGCTGCTGGCGCTGCGCACGGCGCTGCGGGTGGACCGGACCGCCGGCAGACCGGCCGAGGCGGTCGCGCTGGCGCGGGAGTCCGGCCAACCGTTCGAGCTGGCGCTGACGCTGCTGGCCGCCGCCGAACCGGGGCGGGCCGGGCGTGACCACCTCCTGGAGGCGTACGAGCTGTTCGGCGGGCTGGGGGCGGCCACGTGGCGCAACCGGACCCGCACGGCGATGCGCGAGGCCGGGGTGTCGGTGCCCGGCCGCAACGCCGCGGCCGCGGAGAACGAGCAACTGCTGGCCCGCCTGGTGACCGAGGGGCTGACCAACCGGCAGCTGGCCGCCGTGCTCCAGGTGAGCGAGGGCGGGATCGCGGGTCGGCTGACCCGGTTGTTCACGAAGGCGGGCGTGCGGTCGCGGGTGGAGCTGGCCACGGCGATGCGCGTCGAGGACTACCCGTGACAAGACCGTCCTCGTCGGGACCGCCCCTGATCCGGCCGGGGCACCGGTCCGCTCAGATCAGCCCGGCGCGGATGGCGTAGGACACGGCGTGCGTGCGGTTGCGCAGGTTCAGCCGCTTCATCAAGCCGTAGAAGATGTTCTTCACGGTCCGCTCCGAGTAGGACATCTCCTTGGAGATCTCCTCCAGCGTCATGCCCTCGGCCATCAGGCGGAGCATGTCGACCTCCCGGACCTGGAGCCCGGAGGGGGTCAGCCCGGCGGGCACCAGCACGTGCTCCTGGAGCCTGCGCAGGTGCTCCAGGAGCCCCGCCTGGAGGGAGTTGGGGAAGTCCGCCTGCCCCTGGTGCGCGACGTGGATCAGCCGCCGCAGCCGGGCGGGGGTGTAGTCGGCCCGCCACAGCACGCCCCGCACGCCGTGCTCGACGGCCGCGGAGTAGTCCAGGTACCAGTCGTGGCGGACGATCAGGCAGAACGCCGTGCGGGGCGTGCGCAGGTCCCGCATCATCTCCAGGGTCGTCATGTCGGCGTTGTCCACCGAGGCCACGACGACCCCGTCGACCGCCTCCCCGCCCTCGGGGGCCACCAGCTGGAACTCCACCGTCGAGTTGATCTCGTCGGCCAGGTGCGCCCGGGTGATCGGGTCCGCCGCGTGCACCGCCACGTTGATCGCGCTCATCCCCGCTCCGTCGATCGTCCTTCGCTCGTGCCGCAGGCACACTCTCCGTGTACTTCCACACACAGCTTGTCATGGCAAGGCCGCCGATCGGCACTTCGAACAGGGTTCGGCGTTAGTTCTAGGGAAACCTCCCGCGAATTGTCAGACTTCTGTACGGTACCTGATTTTTTGCAGCAAAAGACCAGGTGAGAGCACTATGAGGTAGTGACGGAAGCGAGCCCCGCACGGCCGGTTGGGCCGGTGGCCCCACGACGCGGTGCGGATCGCCGACCACCGTTCGCAGCAGGACCGCGTCGCATTCGGGTGATCCGGGCGCACGGCCGCTCCACCGGTCCGCGACTGCTCCGAACGGGCGTCGGTGCTACTTCACGAACTCCGGGCCGACCCTGGGCGGCCAGACGCCCGCCGACAGGAGGCCGAGCGAGTACGCGCGCGACACCAGCGCGGTCCGGTTGGGCACGTTGAGCCTGCGCAGCATCGTGCTCACGTGGTACTCGACGCCCTGCCGGCTCAGGTAGAGCGCCGAGGCCAGCCGCACCGACGAGACGCCGGCGGCCACGCCCTCCAGGATGCGGGCGTCCAGCTCGCTCAGCATCAGCCGGTCGTCCACCACGGGGCTCTCGTCGCGCTCCCCCCGTCCCGGCTGGACGACGACCAGCACGCGGGCGAGGTCGAACCCGGGGCGCACCGCGGTCGCGGTGAACACCACCGGCACCACCTGGTCGCCGAAGCACGTCGCCAGCACGTGCTCGGTCACGTTGGGCACCTTGTCCGCCACCAGCCGGTCGAGCTGGCGGCCCAGGTGCGAACGGGCGCTGCGGTGCACGAAGTGCAGGACCTCGCGACCGCGCAGGGTCGCGTTGCGCCAGCCGAACTCGCGGCTGAAGTCGGCGTTGACCTCCTGCACGACCAGGGCGCGGTCGAGCGTCACCATGCACAGGCCGGAGTGGTCGAAGAGGCATCTGAAGTCGTCCGCGCCGAACCTGGTGCTCGCCGACGTGGCCACCAGGTGGTCGGGTTCGTTCGAGATCGGGTATCCGAGTGACACGGCACAGCCTTCCGTGTTTTCTTTCGACGGGTCGCGCCCCGGGTGCTCCACCGGTGGACGCGCCGAGAACAGGACCGCCCCGGCGACCGCGACCGGGAACCGCGTCGATGCGGTCGGTCGCTCGTGCGCCGCCCTCGGGGAGCGTCGTCCTGTTCGTTATGCGGAGTCTTGCATAATGCGATGGTCAGCCGGGCGGCGAAGGTACCAACAGGAAGGCCGCCGGGGCGGGAACGGGCAACGGCGTCTCAACAGACGTGCCGCCGGTGACCGCCGACCCCCTCGTCGTCGACGTCCGACCACAGCGAGGGGTCGTAGGGCGTGTCCGGGACGTACACCACCTCGGCGTGGTGCGCCCGGCCCGCGGCGGGCAGGTCCGCCGCGTCGATCTCCAGCCGCTCGACCCCGTTGACGAGGCGGCGGATCACCACGTGGTCGCCGTGCCGCGCGCGCAGCGCCCGGATGCACCGGCGCACCTCGCCCAGGGCTCGGTGCAGCTCGTGGTTCTTCGGCACCGGCAGTTCTGCCCCTTCGGGCAGCGCGCCGTCCCGGGTCGTTCCCGCGTTCTCGATCGGGTTCGCGTCGTGGGTCGGGTTTGCGTTGTGGGTCGGGTTTGCGTTGTCGGTCAGGGACACGGTCGACCTCCCGGCTCGGTCACAACGGGATGTTGCGGTGGTGGCCGCGCCCGGCCGGGGCGGCGGACAGGATCTCCACGAGCCTGCGCCGGGTCCGGTCGGGGTCGACCACCTCGTCCACCACGCCCAGCTCCACGGCCTTGGCCACGCCGCCGACGGCCAGGTCGTGCTCCGCGGCCAGGACGGTGAGCAGCGCCTCGCGCTCGTGCTCCGGCGCGGCGGCGAGCTTCTTGCGGTGCAGGATCTCCACCGCGGCCCGCGCGCCCATGACGGCCACCTCGGCGTCCGGCCACGCCAGCACCGCGGTCGCGCCCAGCGAACGGGAGTTCATCGCGATGTACGCGCCGCCGTAGGACTTGCGCACCACCAGGGTCACCCTGGGCACGGTGGCCTCGGCGAAGGCGTGCAACAACTTCGCGCCGCGGCGGACGACCCCGCCCCACTCCTGCGCGATGCCCGGCAGGTAGCCGGGGACGTCGACCAGCACCACCAGCGGCACGCCCAGCGCGTCGCACGTGCGCACGAACCGCGACGCCTTCTCCGCCGACAGCGAGTCCAGGCAACCGCCCTTGCGCAGCGGGTTGTTGGCGACCACGCCGACCGCCCGCCCGCCGAGGCGGCCCAGGCCGATCACCACGTTGGGCGCCCACTTCGGTTGCAGCTCCACGAAACCGGCGCGCGGACCGCCGTCGAGCAGGGCGTCCACCAGCGGGTGCACGTCGTAGGCGCGCTTGGGCGACTCGGGCAGCCGGAAGCCGAGCGGCTCGTCCAGGCGCGGCGCGCCGATGTCGAAGCGGCCGGGGTTGGCGACCAGGTCCACGACCCTGCGGGCGTCCAGGAACGCCTGCGCCTCGCTGCCCGAGGTGATGTGCACGACGCCGGACTTGCGCCCGTGCGCCTCCGGGCCGCCCAGCCCGTCCATGTCGATCTGCTCGCCGGTCACCGACCGCACCACGTCCGGGCCGGTCACGAACACCCGGCCGCCGTCGGCCATGACGACCACGTCGGTCAGCGCCGGGCCGTAGGCCGCGCCGCCCGCCGCCGGGCCGAGCACGATCGACAGCTGGAGCACCTGCCCGGAGGCCCGGACCATCGCGCTGAACATCCGGCCGATGCCGTCCATGGCCGCCACGCCCTCGGCGAGCTTGGCCCCGCCGGAGTGCCACACCCCGATGACGGTGCAGCGCTCGCGCACCGCGAGGTCGATCGCGTCGACGATGTACGGGCACTCGTCGATGCCGATCGAGCCGCCCTTGCGGGTGGCGTCGGTGCAGTAGACGACGACGGGGGCACCCTCGATCGTGCCCCTCGCGACCACGATGTTCGCGTGCGCGGGCCGCTGGACGAGCACGGTGGAACCGGGGTCGAGCAACTGCTCCACCCGCCTGACCGGGTCGCGGTGGTCGACGTCGGCCGGTGCGACGACCGCGGGCGCGGGCGTCATTACCGCCAGGTCGGGAAGTGTCACCACCCACCTCCTTCGGATTCATGTGGGGAGCCACCAGTAAACCGCGCGGAAGTGCCGAGAATCCCTAGTCTTCGCGTCGGACCGCGCAGGAATTCCGGGCACCCGGAATTCACGTTTTTACCCTCCCCGTCCGGCCCACACCCCTGCGGCGCAGGGTGGAACCGGTTTCACCCGTGCGCTCCACCGGGAGGCAACCCGGCGTTCACCCGGGACGTCCGCACAGACCCGAGGCCCGCTCACACCATTCCGACGCACCGAAGAATGTGGGACGCACATCACAATAGGGTGAATGCAATTAGCAAACGCGTCGAGAGGCTGTCAAGGCACGCAAGTCCCCCGGACGCGCATCTAGTAGAAAGCGCCGGTTCCCCCCGGTTCCATTGCGGAGGCGGCGGCGCACGCGGAACTCTCACGGACGTCCCCGACGGCGATCGGCCGCCGGGCGGGTCGGGCGTGGCCCGGCAGGTGACGATCCGTCGAGTCGAGGTGGGGTCCATGCAATTCGGTGTGTTGGGTTCGCTGGAGGTCGTCGACCGCGGTGTCGCCGTCCCCGTGAAGGGCACGAAGCAGCGCGCGGTGCTGGCCTACCTGCTGCTGCACGCGAACCAGGTGGTGGCCACCAGCAGGTTGCTCAAGGCGCTGTGGCCGGACGAGGTGCCCTCGACGGCGCGCAAGATGGTGCAGAACGCCGTCTCCGGCCTGCGCAACGTGCTGGCGTCGCACGCCGACGGGGAGCGGTCCGCGCTGCTGCTGACCCACGCGCCCGGTTACGTCCTGCGGGTCCCGCCGGAGCAGATCGACCTGTGCCGCTTCGAGGGGCTGGCGCAGGCGGCGCGCGCGGGCCTCGCCGACGGCCGCACCGACCAGGCCGCGCAGGCGCTGCGCGAGGCCCTGCGGCTGTGGCGCGGGCCGGTGCTGGCCGACCTGGCGGAGGCCGGTGTCCGCTGGCCGGAGCTGACCAAGGTCCGCGACATGCGCGTGGGCGTCATGGAGGACTACTTCGACATCGAGCTGGAGCGCGCCCGGCACGCGGAGGTGCTGCCCGACCTGGAGCAGCTGTTCCTGGCCGAGCCGCACCGCGAGCGGCTGTGCCGCCAGCTGATGACCGCGCTCTACCGCGCCGGGCGGCACGTGGACGCCCTCCAGGTCTACCGCCGCACCCGCGCGGCGATGGCGGAGGACCTCGGCCTGGAGCCCGGCCGCGAGCTGCGCGAGCTGGAGCGGGCGATCCTGGAGCACGACGAGGAGGCGCTGAGCCCGGGGGCGCCCGCGCGGGTCGCCGACCGGGTGCGGGTCGCGCCCGTCCCCGTCGCGGAGCCCTCGGCGGGGGTCGTCCGGCCGGCCGCCGCGGCGGTGCCGGGCGTGGCGCCGGGCGCGGTGGCCGAGCGCAGGCTCGTCAGCGTCGTGGCGGTCGCCCTGCGGCAGGACGCGGACCGGGACCCCGAGGAGGTCGAGCAGTCGCTGGTGGAGATCGCCGGCGCGGTGCGCGACGAGGTCGAGCGCGCCGGCGGCGCGGTCATCGGCAGCACGGGTTCGGTGCTGCTGTCGGTCTTCGGCGTCCCCCGCACGCACGACGACGACGTGGTGCGGGCGACCCGCGCCGCGCTGGCGATCAGGGACCGGCTGCTGGGCGCGGTCGGGTCGGGGCCGGACTTCCGCCTGGCGGTGGCGACCGGCGAGGTGCTGGCGAAGTTCCCCGTCGCCGGCGGGGCGACCCCGACGATCGCGGGCACGGTGGTGGACACCTGCGCCCAGATGACGAACGCGGCCCGGCGCGGCACGGTGTGGGCCTGCGAGGTCACCCGGCAGGCCAGCGCCTCGCTCATCGCCTACGCCGAGCGGTCCGACGCGGCGGCGATGTGGCGGGCCGAGTCGGTGCGCGACACCCCCGTCCCGGCGCCGCAGCGGCACGTCCGCACCCCTTTCCTGGGCCGCGAGCTGGACCTGGACCTGCTGCACCGGATGCTGAACCAGGCCGAGCTGCACGCCCGCCCGCAACTGCTGACCCTGCTCGGCGAGGCGGGCATCGGCAAGTCCCGCCTGGTGCGCGAGTTCGTCGAGTCGCTGCCCGAGGGGGACGACGGGACCGGTCCGCTGGTGCACACCACCCGAGTGCCCGCGCTGTGCGACGACGTCGCGGTCCGCGTGCTGGCCGACGTCCTGCGCGGCTGCCTCGTCCGGCGCGACGGCGACCCGGCGGCGGCGGTGGACGAGCTGGTCGGCCCCGGCGAGCAGGCCGACTCCCTGGTCTCCCGGCTGGCGCCCCTGCTGGCGCCCTCCCCCGCCGGGATCGACCTGGAGGAGGCGTTCTACGCGCTGCGCGCCGTGCTGGAGGCGAAGGCGGCGCAGCGCCCCCTGGTCCTGGTGTTCGAGGACCTGCACCTCGCCGACGAGCGGCTGCTGGACCTCGTCGCACGGCTCTCCCGCGGTTTCGGCCCGGCGCCCCTGCTCGTGGTCGCCACCGCCCGGCCCGAGCTGCTCACCGCGCACCCCGGCTGGCACGGCACCGTGCGCAACGCGACCACGGTGACCCTGGAACCGCTGCCCGACACCGCGGTGGAGGCGCTGCTGGACTCGCTGCTGCCCGCCGGGCACGACGGCGTCCGGACCGAGCAGCTGCGGCGCTCGGTGCTGACCAAGGTCAGCGGCAACCCGCTGTTCGCCGTGGAGTACGCGACGGCGATCCGGGACGGCCGGCTCCAGGACGAGCTGCCGCCCGACCAGGTGCGCCGCGTGCTGGCCGCCCGGCTGACGGCGCTGTCGCCGGAGGAGAAGGCCGTGCTGAAGGACGCCGCGGTGCTCGGCGAGATGATCACCGCCGCGGGCATCGCCGCGGTCGGCGGCTACGGCGAGCACCAGGTCGACGCCGTCGCCCGCTGCCTGGAACGGCTCGAACGCGGCCAGCTCCTGCGCCGCGCCCCCTACCGCGACCCCGCCGAGGGACCGACCTACGAGTTCACCCAGATCCTCGTGCGGGACATCTCCTACCTGGAGCTGCCGCACACCCAGCGGGCGGCCAAGCACCGCAACGCGGCGTCCTGGATCGACGGCCTGAGCAGCGCGCGGGGCGGGCAGTGGGACGCGCACCACCCGCTGCGCAGGCACCACCACCGCCACGTGACCGCCGCCGTCGGCAGGCGCACCGCGCCCCGGTCGCTGGTCGCCGACTCGCCGAGCCGCGCCCTGGTGGGCGCC
>NZ_JBPKJK010000153.1:0-20917 GCF_051756985.1 Saccharothrix sabaoui | reverse complement strand
GAGGTTGGACTCTCGGGGTTAGGGGAGGTGGAGGGGGGTGGGGAGGGGGTGGGGGTGCTTGAGGGTTCGGGTCACGGTGCACAGCTGGTCGATCGCGCGGCGGACCGCGGCGTCCAGGGCGGCGCGGTCGGCCTCGGGCAGCGACGACACGTCGTAGGACAGGGTGACCGGGACGGCGTCCAGCTGGTGCGCGCCCTCGGGGCGCACGTCGTCGGCGCGCGCCACCAGGTCACCGTCGACGCGGCGGGTGATCAGCGTCTCCGCCGTCACCGCCGCGCAGCCCGCCGCCGCGGCCAGCAGCAGTTCCACGGGCGTGAACGCACCCTCCGCGCCCTTGCGGCCGACGCGCACGGAGGCGCCCCGGTCGTTGGTGGCGGTGAACTCGTGCTGACCCGTGCGGCGGACCTCGACGTTGGACACGCCGCAGGACGTTAGTCGATCCGGTCGGCCGTGGCGTGCGCGATCTTGCGCACGTACTCCAGGTCGCCGCAGTCGTCGTCGATGCGGTCCTGGCGGATCTCCAGGAACTTCTCCCCCAGCTCCGCGCGGCGGTCGTCGGGGACCTGCTCGCGGGCGTCGTTGAGGATGGTGCGCTCCTCCTCGTCGATGTGGTGGTTGAGCGCCTCCACCAGCTCCTCGAGCTTGCCCTCCCACTCCTCGGACTCGGTGTCGGAGACCTCCATCAGCGCGAGCAGCGCCTGGTGGCCCTCGGCGTGCTCCTCGGCGCCGTGGTCGACCTCGTCGTTGTCGACCTCCTTGTAGCGCTTGAGCGCCGGGTACACCTCGTTCTCCTCGGCCTCGGCGTGGGCGATGAGCAACGCGGCCAGCTCGCCGAGCAGCGTCGACCGGTCGGACCCCCGGTCGCGCAGGGCGCGGAACAGCTCCTCGAACCTGCGGTGGTCCGCCAGGATGAGGTCGACGACGTCAGTTGCCATGGCCGCCGATTACCCGCGCCACCGGCTCGCCAACCACGTACTCCGCGCCCTGCGAGACGAGTTCCACGGGGCCGTCGAACCGGCTGCGCGCCTCGGCCAGGACGGTGTCGCGGTCGGTCCACGGGGCCACGTGCGTGAGCAGCAGCCTGCGCGCGCCGGCCCCCGCCGCGACCTCGCCCGCCTGCACCCCGGACAGGTGCCGGCCGGTCGGCCGGTCCGGGGCGTGCGTCCACGTGGCCTCCGACAGCAGCACGTCCGCGTCCCGCGCCAGGAACTCCAACTGGTCGCACGGCCCGGTGTCGCCGGTGTAGGCGAGGGTGGCGTTCCCGTCGGTGATGCGGAACCCGTAGGACTCGGTGGGGTGGTCGACGAGGACCGGGGTGATCTCGAACGGCCCGACGCGCGTCACCCGGCGGTCGGCGAGGACGTGGAAGTCGAACACGTCCGACAGGTCGGTGGTGAGCAGTTCCTCGGCGGTCTCGGCGTAGGCGCGCGCGAACCTCTCGTGGGCCTCCCCCGGCCCGTGCACGGGCAGCTTGCGCGCACGCGTGTCGTGGGGCGGGTGCGTGTGGTAGCGGCGGGTGACCGCGAGGGTGGTGAAGTCCGAGCAGTGGTCCGGGTGCAGGTGGGAGAACAGCAGGGCGTCCAGCGAGAACGGGTCGCGGTGCTCCTGGAGCGCGGCGAGCGCGCCACCGCCCAGTTCGATGGCGAGTCGGCAGCCATCCGCCTCGACGAGGTAGCCGGACGCCGGCCCGTGCGGGCCCGGCAGGCTGCCGGAGCAGCCGAGGATGGTCAACAGCACCCGTGGAGCGTGCCAGTTCACGCGTGGGCGTGGAAGGAGGCGTTTTCCAACTGGGGCAGGAATCGCCGGGCGAGCCTCGCGAACGGTTCCACCGGCCCCGTGCAGGTGAACCGCTGGTCCGGGGGACCCTCGCGGAGCAGGTCGCGCTCGGTGAGCACCCGCACGACGTCCTTGACGGTCTCCTCGGCGCTGGAGACGAGCGTCACCCCGTCGCCCATGACGATCTGGAGCACGCCGGTCAGCAGCGGGTAGTGCGTGCAGCCGAGCACGAGCGTGTCGACCTCAGCGCGCTGGAGCGGCTCCAGGTACGCCTGCGCGAGGCCGAGGACCTGGCGGCCGGAGGTGATCCCGCGCTCCACGAAGTCGACGAACCTCGGGCACGCCGCGGCGGTGACCCGCACGTCGCGGGCGGCGGCGAAGGTGTCCTGGTAGGCGCCGGACCGCACCGTGCTCTGCGTGCCGATGACGCCGACGCGGCCGGTGCGCGTGGTCGCCACGGCCCGGCGCACGGCGGGCAGCACGACCTCGACCACCGGCACGTCGTAGCGCTCGCGGGCGTCGCGCAGGCACGCGGAGGACGCGGTGTTGCAGGCGATGACGAGCAGCTTCACGCCGTCCTCGACGAGCTGGTCGGCGACGGCGAGGGCGTGCCGGCGCACCTCGGCGATGGGCAGCGGGCCGTACGGGGTGTTCGCCGTGTCGCCGACGTACCTGATCCGCTCGCCGGGCAGCTGGTCCATGATCGCCCGCGCCACGGTCAGCCCGCCGACGCCGGAGTCGAAGATCCCGATGGGCGAATCCGCTGTGGTCACGCCCCCGAGACTAGCTCCGGGGAACCGGCTGCGGGGGACCGGTTCCGGCCCGGTCAGCCCCGGCGCGCGACGGCGTCGCGGGCGTCGCGGGAGACGCCCCACGCGGCCAGCACGCCGCCGAGCGCGCCGAACAGGTGGCCCTCCCAGGAGATGCCCGGCTGCCCCGGCAGGACGCCCCACAGCGCGGCGCCGTAGGCGGCGAACACCGCGACCGCGACGACGACCTGGAGCGGGCTGCGCGCGAACAGGCCGCGCACCAGCAGGAACGCCAGGAAGCCGAAGACCAGGCCGGACGCGCCGATGTGGCTGCCGTAGGAGCCGAAGACCCACACCCCGAGGCCGCTGGTGAGCCAGACGACGGCGGTGACCTGGAAGAACTGCTTGATCCCGCCCGAGGTGGCCAGGAAGCCCAGCACGAGCAGCGGCACCGCGTTGCTCGTCAGGTGCGCCCAGCCCTCGTGCAGGAACGGGTACCAGAGGATGTTGTCCCACTCGGAGAAGTCGCGCGGCAGGACGCCGTCGTCGTCCAGCCGGCCGCGGAGGACGGTGTCGAGCGCCTCGACCACGTAGAGCAGGCCGACGAAGCCGAGCACGACCGCGGCGGACAGCACGGGCCGCGGCGGCACGACGCGCTTGGCGAGCGGCTTGGGCGGCTTGGGCGCGGTGGGTGCCGACGGGGGCGCCGGGAAGGCGGAGGGGCCGGTGGGGTCCACGTGGTCCAGGTTACGCGCGAACCGGCGCACCCCGGGGGATCGCGGAGGCGCACGTGACGAGGGCGGGTCGACGCGGCGCGGCTTCACGCCCGGAAGCGCTCTCACGGTGCGTGACGGCCCGTAGGCTGTGCCGGTGCCGATCGATGTCGCGGTGAGGACCGAAGCCGCCCTGGGCGAAGCGCCCACGTGGGACCACTCCAGCGGGACCCTGCTGTGGGTGGACGTGCTCGGCAGCGAGGTGCACCGCTACAGCCCCCACAACGGGGACGACGCCGTGCTGGAGGTGCCCCAGCACGTGGGCGCGGCCAAGCCCCGCTCGCGCGGCGGGCTGGTGCTCAACCTGCGCGACGGCGTGGCGCTGGTCGACCGCGACGGCACCAAGACGTGGCTCGTGTACTGGGCCCGGGACGGCGTGCGCGGCAACGACGCGGCCGTCGACGCGGCGGGCAGGCTGTGGGCGGGCACGATGCGCTACGACGAGGAGCCCGGCGGCTGGCTGGCCCAGGTGGAGCCGTCCGGCGACGCGAAGGTCGTGCTCGACGGCGTGGGCGTGAGCAACGGCATCGGCTGGAGCCCGGACGGCTCGCTGATGTACTACGTCGACTCGGCGGAGCGCCGGGTCGACGTGCTCGACTACGACCGCGACACCGGCGAGGCGCGCGACCGCCGCCCGCTCGTCGCCGTCGACCGGGGCCTGCCGGACGGGCTCACCGTGGACTCGTCGGGCGCGGTCTGGGTGGCGCTGTGGGGTGGTGCGGCGGTGCGCCGGTACACCCCGGCCGGCGAGCTGGACCTGGAGGTCGAGCTGCCGGTGGGCCAGCCGACGGCGTGCTGCTTCGGCGGGCCGGACTTCACCGACCTGTACGTGACGACGGCGCGCGTCGGGCTGTCCGGGGACGCGCTGAGCGAGCTGGCCGGGTCGGTGCTCGTGCTGCCCGGCGCGGGCGAGGGCCTGCCGTCCCACGCGTTCGCGGGCTGAGGTCCCCTCAGACCTCGTGCACCTGGTCGGGCGCGGCGAGCGCCACGGGGCCGTCGAACTCCTCGGCCGCGTCGGCGAGCACGCCCTCCCGGTCCGACCACGGCAGCACGTGGGTGAGCACGAGCCGCCCGACGCCCGCCTCCCGCGCGACCTCGCCCGCCTCCCGCCCGCTCATGTGCAGGTAGTTGGCGCGACCGGCCTGCTCGCGCCACGCGGCGTCGGCGAGCAGCAGGTCCGCGCCGCGGGCCAGGTCGACCAGCTCCCGGCAGGGCACCGTGTCGCCGGAGAAGACCAGCGACGCGCCGCCGTGCGTGATGCGGAACGCGTACGCCTCGCAGATGTGCTTCGCGGCGGCGACCTCGACGTCCACGTCGCCGACCCGGTAGTGGCCGGGCTTGAGCGGCACGAAGTCGAAGGTGCGCCGCAGGTCCAGCCGGGCCAGCTCGGCGCGGTCGGCGGCGTGCGCGGCGGCCAGCCGGGAGGGCGCGTGCGACGGGGCGAACACCGGCAGCCGCCGGCTCGACACGTCGAACGGCGGCTCCGGGTGCGCGTGGCGGTGCACGGTGAGCGCGCTGAAGTCCGCGCAGTGGTCGAGGTGCAGGTGCGACAGCAGCACGGCGTCGAGGTCGAACGGGTCGCAGTGGCGCATCAGCGCGCCGAACACGCCGCCGCCGAGCTCCAGCAGGAGCCGGACCCCGCCCGCCGACACCAGGTAGCCGGACGTCGGCAGTCGCGGTCCGGGCGCGCTGCCCGAACACCCGAGCACCGTCAATTGCATGCGCGGAACGATAGCAGCCCGCAGTCGGCAAAAATGCGGAAAGGCGACGCGGCGGAGCTGCCAATATCAGTGGCGGATGGGTTCACTCGAATGCATCAACCGGGGGTGCGGGTGTCGGTCGAGATCGAGCGCAAGTTCCTCCTCGGCGCGGAGCCCGATTGGTCGCGGGTGCGCGCGGGAGGACTGCGCCGGACCGAGTTCGAACAGGTCTATCTGCGGGTTACCGAAGCGGCCGAGAAGCGCATCCGGCGACGCGTGGACGGCCGTCGGGTCGGCTACGAGTACGCGAGCCTGACGCCCGCGCGCGGCGGTGTGCGCACCGTCGAGGAGATCCCGATCGACGGCGCCGAGTACGACCGGCTGAAGGCCCGGCGCGACGGCCGCAGGCACGTCATCCGCAAGACGCGCACCACGTTCCCCTGGGGTGACCACGTGTACGAGGTCGACCACATCACCGAACCGGCGAGCCGCGCGTGCTGGCTGCTGGAGGTGCAGGTCGCCCGCCCGGACGACGTGGTGGCGATTCCGGAATTCCTGCCGGTGGTGCGCGAGGTGACCGACGAACCGGCATATCGCAACGCCCACATCGCCCTGGGCTGAACGGACGGCGGCATTCATGGAACTGCGCGACATCGCGGGGTTCGTGACCGACTACCGGTCGGGCAACGACACCGCCCTGGTCGATTGCCTGCGCCGGGTGGCGGCGCCGGAATTCCTGCGCCCGCTGCTCGCGCGCCGCGCGGCGGAGGAGGTGCCCGATCAGGCGTACCGACACCCGAACGGCTTCTTGAAGATCGTGCTGCTGGCTGATCCGCAATTCCAGCTGAGGCTGCACGTGTGGCGCCCGGCGCCGGAATACCCGGCGGCGGCGGAGAACGTGCACAACCACCGCTGGGATTTCGCCTCGGCGGTCCTCGCGGGCGGCTACCGCTTCCAGGAGTTCGCGCACGACGCGCGGGGCGCGGACTTCCGGGGCTACCTCTACCACGGCCACGACCGGGGTCGGACGTACGCGATGTCCCCCACCGGCGAGGCGCGGCTGCGCTGCACGTTCGACGCGGAGCTGCGCAGCGGCAGCAGCTACCTGCTGACCTCCGACGTCCTGCACCGCGTGGTGGGCCCGGTCGACCGCACCACCGTGTCCCTGGTCCTCCAGGGGCCGCACAAGGACGTGCCGGTCGAGGTCTACGCCGAGGGGGACCTGGAGTCGGGTGAGGGGATCGCGCTCGCCCCGCTCCCGCGCGAGCAGGTCGCGCGGGAGCTGGGGCGCGTGCTGGAGCTGGTCCTTTAGGGCACGACCGCGTACTGCCCGAACCGGCCGGCGGCGACGGCGGACGCGCCGGGGAGCAGGGTGCGGACCGGTGCGGTGGCGACGCACGGCGCGGCGACCGGGTACGAGCACGCGGCCGAGGTGCCGTCGCCGAGGTTGCCGTCGTGGCCGTTGCCGCCCCACGACCACACCGCGCCGTCGGGCTTCACGGCCAGCACGGTCCCGGCCCCGCCGTCCACCACGACCGGGCCGGTCAGCCCGGCCACCCGGACCGGGACGCGCGACACGCAAGGGCTCGACGGTTCCGGGCACGGGGTCCCGGTGCCCAGCTCGCCCCGGTGGTGGACGCCCCACGCCCACACCGCGCCGTCCGAGGTGACGGCGTGGGCGGAGTTGGCGCCGCCGTCGATCGACACGACGCCGGTCAGGCCGGTCACCTGCACCGGCACCCTGCTCCAGTTCCCCTGCGGCGTGGCGGCCCCCAGCTCACCGGAGGAGTTCTGCCCCCAGGCCCACGCCGTGCCGTCCGAGCGCAGGGCGTAGGCGTTGTCCCCGTCGCTGCCGGCGACCGCGGTGACCCTGGTGCCCGCGGGCAGCGGCACCGCGATGCGCGCCGGCTGCCCGACCGCGCAGGTGGGCACCCCGGGGCAGTGGGCCGGGTCGAACGCCCACGCCGAACCGCCCCAGCCCCACAGCGCGCCGTCCGACCCGAGTGCGAACGCGGCGTCCCCGGCGGCGGCGACGGCCGTCACGCCGGTGAGGCCGGAGACCCGCACGGGGGTGTCGGAGCCGTGCCGCCCGACCCCGAGCTGCCCCCGGGAACCGTCGCCCCAGGCCCACACCGTGCCGTCCGACCCGAGCGCGTACGCGGTCCCGTCACCGGCGGCGACGGCGGTCACGCCGGTCAGGCCGGCCACCGGCAGCGGCACCTCGGAGTCGCCGCCGGTGGCGCCGGTGCCGAGCTGGCCGAGGCTGTTGTCGCCCCACGCGCGCACGGTGCCGTCGTGCAGCACCGCGTAGGAGTTCCGGGCGCCCGACACCGCGGAGGCGACACCGGACAGCCACGGGCGGGGGGACGGCGTCGCGCCGTAGCGCCGCGCGACGCCGTTGCGCGTGCCTCCCCAGCCGTGGACGCAGTCCGCCGCGCAGCCGGGCGGGGTGGCGAAGAACCCGGAGACGTCCAGGACCAGGTCGGTGGACCCGGCGTTGTTGCGGAGCGAGACGAGCGCGTCGCCGCCGGTCGCGACGACCGCGCCGTTGGCCGTGTCCCGCCCCGGCACCAGGTTGAGGTTCGAGGTGGCCGGCTCGGGGGTGCCGGTGGCGAACGCCGTCACGTGGGTGTCGGCGGTCGCGCCGGTGCCGGTCAGGTTCACCACGACGGCCGCGGCGGAGGCCGGCAGGCGGGTGGAGAGGTCCGCGCCGCGGCTCCGGCCCGCGCCGACCGGTCCGCCGTCGAGGCGGGTGTCCAGCGCCCGGAACGCCGTCACCGGGAAGAACAGGTGGCCGCGGTCTGCGGCGTAGTGGCCGACCAGGTCCACGGCCAGGTGGGTGCTGCCCTGGTTGTTGTGCAGGGCGATCCGCCGGCCCGCGCCCAGGGCGACCGTGACGAGGTTGGGCGTGATCTGCCCGGCGGTCAGGTTGACGCTCGACGCGTCCGGCCTGGCCGTGCCCGCGGGGAACGCGGTCACGTGCGTGTCGGTGCTCGGCAGGACGCCGGTCAGGTTGACCACGACCGAGGTGGCCGACGCGGGCACCCGGCCGGACAGGTCGACCTCGCGCGTCCCGCCCTGGCCGAGCGGCGCGCTCCCGCGGGTGTCCAGCACGCGGGCCGGCGTCGTGGGGGTGAACCGCGACGCGGTGTGCTCGGCGACGTAGTAGCCGGCCAGGTCGGCGACCAGGTGCACGGTGCCGGCGTTGTTGGTCAGCAGGACCTCGCGGTGGGCCGACAGGGTCGCGGTGACCTGGTTGGCCCGGATCTCGCCCGGACCGACGTTGAGGCTGGAGACGGCCGGCGCCTGCTGCCCGTACGGGGACACGCGGACGTGCGTGGCCTCGGTCGGCCGCACGGCGGTCAGGTTCAGCACCACCGCGGTGGCCGTGTCGGGCAGCGTCCACGACAGGTCCAGGCCCAGCGCGTCCTCGACCGGGCCGGTGCCGGCGGTGCGGGTGTCCAGCACCCGCTTCGGGGCGGTCGGGACGAAGGTCGCACCCTCGTCGATCGCCTTCACGGTGGCAGCGGTGGCAGCGGTGGCGGCGGCAGGGGCGGCGGCGGCAGGGGCGGCGGCGGCCGGCGCGTCCTGGGCCGTGGCGATCTGGGTCGTGGACGCGACGAGCGCGCAGACGACCAACGGCGGCAGCCGTCTCATGGAGGTTCCCCCGGGGTGTCGCGATGAGCCGGCTCACCCTATGTCGGCCGACACCCGGAAATCCATCGGTCGCCTACGTTCCCCGGCTCCGCCGCTCCAGTTCCGACAGGTGCTCCGACCAGCGGTAAGCACCGGGTAGCAGGTCGGTCACCGGAACGACCTCGTCGACGCCCACGACGACGCGCACGCCCGGCACGAGGTCGCACAGCACCTGGCGGCAGCGGCCGCACGGGGTGACCACGCCGGTGGCGTCCACCGCCACGACCGCGTCCAGCTCGTAGACGCCCTCGGCCGCCGCCGCGCCCAGGACGACCAGCTCGGCGCACGGGCCGCCGGTGAAGTGGAAGACGTTGAGGCCGGTGAACACGCGGCCGTCCGGCGCGCGCCCGGCGGCGGCCACCGTGTGGTGCCGCCACCTCCCGTGCTCCCTCACCGCGGCGAGCGCCCGGTCGAGCAGGGCCCGGTCCGCGTCGGTCGGCTGCACCGGGCGAGACTACGAAAGTTTCCTCCCGACCGACTCCGACCAAACGGGTGCACTTGGCGTTGCACCAGCTCAGTAGGCCATTTGAGATTCGCAACATTCACGAAAGCCGTTGTCAGGAGCGCGCCGGCGGACACATAGTGCGATCACCTTCACCGTGCTGAGGAGCAAAGATGCTCTTGAGAACTGTTCTCGCCGCGGTCCTGCTGGCGGTCACGGCGGTCGCCCTCCCCGCGTCCGCTCAGGCCGCGTCCGCGCAGGCCGCCGCGTGCAACGGGTACGTCGCCCTGACCTACGACGACGGCCCCAACGCCCAGTACACCCGCCCCCTGTTGAGCGCGCTGCGGTCGGCGGGCGCGCGGGCGACGTTCTTCGACCTGGGCTCGCGCGTGCAGCAGCAGCCGCAGCTGTCCCGCGAGACCGCGTCGGCCGGCATGTGGATCGGGAACCACTCGTGGTCCCACCCTTACCTGACGAACCTGGGCGCGGCGGCGGTGGCCAAGGAGCTGGGCGACACGCAGAACGCGATCCGGAACGCCACCGGCCAGGCGCCGACGCTGTTCCGCCCGCCGTACGGCGCGACGAACGCGACCGTGCAGAACGAGGCGCGCAGGCTCGGCCTGACCCAGGTGACCTGGTCGGTCGACACGCAGGACTGGAACGGCGCGTCCACCGACGCCATCGTGCGCTCGGCGACCGGCGCGAACGCCGGGGCGATCGTGCTCATGCACGCGAGCTACCAGAGCACGGTCAACGCCGTGCCGCGCATCGTGCAGGGCCTGGCGGCCAAGAACCTGTGCCCCGGCCGGATCAACAACAGCGGACAGGTGGTGGCACCGTGAGCGGGGCGCGCGCGAGGACGTTCGGGGCCCTGGTCGCCGCCGTCGCCGCCACCGCGGCGTTCGTGCTGGCCGCCGTCGGCGCGCCGACGGCGTCGGCCGCGACGCTCACCGAGGTGACCGGGTTCGGCACGAACCCCAGCAACCTGCGGATGCACCTCTACGTGCCGGACCGCACGCAGGCCCGCCCGCCGGTGCTGCTCGCCGTGCACTACTGCACGGGCACCGGCCAGGCGTTCTACTCCGGCACCGAGTTCGCCCGGCTCGCCGACCAGTACGGGTTCATCGTCATCTACCCGACGGCCACCCGGTCCGGCGGCTGCTACGACGTGTCCTCCCCGCAGGCCCTGCGCCGCGACGGCGGCAGCGACCCGGTCGGGCTGATGTCGATGGTCCGCTACACGCTCCAGCGCTACAACGGCGACGCGTCCCGGGTGTTCGTCACCGGCGTGTCCTCGGGCGCGATGACCACGAACGTGATGCTGGCCAACTACCCGGACGTGTTCGCGGCCGGCGCGGCGTTCGCGGGCGTGCCGGCGAGCTGCTTCGCCACCACCGACGGCTCGTCGTGGAACAGCGCGTGCGCCAACGGGCAGGTCAACAAGACCCCGCAGGAGTGGGGCAACCTGGTGCGCGCCGCCTACCCGGGCTACTCGGGGGCGCGACCGCGGATGCAGCTGTGGCACGGCACCGCCGACGACACGCTGCGCTACCCGAACTTCACCGAAGAGATCGAGCAGTGGACCAACGTCCACGGCCTGTCGACCACGCCGACGTCCACGGACAGCCCCCAGTCGGGCTGGACGCGCACCCGGTACGGGACGGCGGTCGAGGCGATCTCGTTGCAGGGCACCGGGCACAACGTGCTGGGCTCGGGCATGGCGCTGCGGGCTATCCAGTTCTTCGGGCTGGACCAGAGCGGGCCCACCAGCACCACCACCACGACCAGCACGACGACCACGACCACGAGCACCACCACCACCACGACCAGCACCACGACGACGACCACGACCCCGCCGCCCGGCGGCGCGTGCCGCGTCACCTACTCGGTCAACGCGTGGAACACCGGCCTCACCGCGAACATCACCATCGCCAACACCGGCACCACCGCGGTCAACGGCTGGGAGCTGGCCTTCACGCTGCCGAGCGGCCAGACCGTCACCGGCGGCTGGAGCGCCACCTACTCGCCGACCAGCGGCGCGGTGACGGCGCGCAACGTCAATTACAACCCGACCATCAACGCCGGCGCGTCGATCGGCATCGGCCTCCAGGCCACCCACGGCGGCAACACCGGAAAACCGTCCGCGTTCACCCTCAACGGCGCGGCCTGCACCGTCGCCTGACCCCGTCCCGGGTCCGGCGAACGACGAAGGGGCCCCCGCCTTGCCCGGCGGGGGCCCCTTCCGCGTCAGCGGCTTCCGCGTCAGCGACTTCTTCGTCGTCGGGGGGCTATGCCCAGAGGTGGCCGTCGAGGCGTTCCGCGGCCTCGTCCAGCGTGCCCGCGTACGCGCCGGTGGACAGGTACTTCCAGCCCGCGTCGCACACGACGAACGCCACGTCCGCCGACTCGCCCTTCGCCACCGCCTTCTCCGCCGCGGCGAGCGCCGCGTGCAGGATCGCGCCGGTGGAGATGCCCGCGAAGATGCCCTCCACCTCCAGCAGCTGCCGGGTGCGGCGCAGGGCGTCGTAGGAGCCCACCGAGTAGCGGCCGGTCAGCACCTCGGCGTCGTACAGCTCCGGCACGAACCCCTCGTCGAGGTTGCGCAGGCCGTACACCAGCTCGCCGTAGCGCGGCTCGGCCGCGATGACCTGCACGTCCGGCTTGTGCTCGCGCAGGTAGCGGCCGACGCCGACGAGCGTGCCCGTGGTGCCCAGGCCCGCGACGAAGTGCGTGATCGTCGGCAGGTCCTTCAGCAGCTCGGGCCCGGTGCCGCGGTAGTGCGCGTCGGGGTTCGCCGGGTTGCCGTACTGGTAGAGCATGACCCAGTCGGGGTGCTGCGCGGCCAGCTCCTTGGCGGTGGCCACGGCCTGGTTGGAGCCGCCGGCGGCGGGCGAGAACACGATCCGCGCGCCGTACGCCTGGAGCAGCTGCTTGCGCTCCGACGAGGTGTTCTCCGGCATCACGCACACCAGGCCGTAGCCCTTGAGCTTCGCCGCCATGGCCAGGGCGATGCCCGTGTTGCCCGAGGTCGGCTCCAGGATCGTGCAGCCCGGCGTGAGCGCCCCGGAGCGCTCGGCCTCCTCGATCATCATCAGGACCGGGCGGTCCTTGATCGAGCCGGTGGGGTTGCGGTCCTCCAGCTTCGCCCACAGCCGCACGTCCGGGGACGGCGACAGCCGCGGCAGCCCCACCAGGGGCGTGCCGCCGACCGCGTCGAGCAGCGAGTCGTACCTGGCCACGGGACGGATCAGCCGCCCGCGACGGCGGGCAGGATCGTCACGGTGTCGCCGTCCTTCACGGCGGCCTCCAGGCCACCCGCGAAGCGCACGTCCTCGTCGTTGACGTAGACGTTGACGAACCGGTGGAGCGCGCCCTCCTTGACCAGGCGCTGCTTCAGGCCACCGTGGTTGGTCTCCAGGTCGTCGATGACCTCGGCGAGCGTGGCGCCCGCGGCCTCGACGGACTTCTGCCCACCGGTGTGGGTGCGCAGGATCGTGGGGATGGAGACGGTGACGGCCATGCTGGGACCTCCGAGGAACGGGTTTGGTGAAGTGCGACGAGAACGCGCGGCTCAGCGACAGTCGGGCGTGTCGTCGGAGCCGGTGTGGGCGAACATGTACGACTCGACGACCTCGACCGGTTCCTCGGTGACCACGCCGTCCACGATGCGGTAGGAGCGCAGCTCGTGCTGCTCCGGGTCGCGCGTGGAGATCAGGACGTAGTGCGCCTGCGGCTCGCTCGCGTAGGAGACGTCGGTCCGCGACGGGTACGCCTCGGTGGCGGTGTGCGAGTGGTAGACGACGATCGTCTCCTCGTCGTTCCGGTCCATCTCGCGGTGCACCCGGAGCTGCTCCATCGAGTCGAAGCGGTAGAACGTGGGCGAGCGCTCGGCGTTGTCCATCGCGATGAACCGCTCGGGGCGGTCGGAGCCCTCGGGGCCCGCGATGATCCCGCACGCCTCGTCCGGGTGGTCGCGACGGGCGTGCGCCACCATCGCGTCCACGAGGTCACGGCGAATCACCAGCACGTCCGTCATCCTACGTGGTGGCGGAAGGTGTTCCGCTTCGTGGGAAGCCCCGCTACACCGGTTCGCCGACGAGCCTCCCGCCGCTGGCCGCGACCGCTTCCGGGGACCGCAGCAGGGCCTGGTGGGCGCTGAGCGCGCCACCGGCGGCCAGCGCGGCGAGCCCCACCGCCGACAGCGCCCGCGCCAGCAGCCCGAACCCGTGCCCGCGCAGGCGGAACGACGTCAGGTAGCACGCGGTGGCGGTGGCGTTCGCGGCCAGGTGCACGAACGCGGTGCGGCGCTCGGCGCGGTCCAGCGTCCCGTACTCGGCCAGCTCGGTCGCCAGCGCGGCCGGCGCGGCGGCCAGCCCGGCCCCGATCAGCGCGCGCGACGCCGTGCTGCCACCGGGCGCGAGGTCGAGCGCGGCGGAGGCGGCGTAGAAGCTCATCGGCAGCACCACGACCGCCGGGTGCACCGGCTTGCCCAGCGCCCGCTTGCGCAGCAGGTTCGTCACCTCCTGCCGGCGCAGGGTCGCGGGGATGGCCTCGGCCAGCGCACCGGCGGCCTTGTCCACCGCGGGACTCGTCTCGACCCACCTGAGCAGCTTCTGCACGCCAGACATGGGGGACGGGTACCCCTCGGCGGTCCGGTTCGAACCCGGTCCGGTTCGAACCCGGTCCGGTTCGAACCCGGCCCGGTTCGAACCCGGCCCGGTTCGAACCCGGTCCGGGCGGCTACCGGCGGATTCCCGCGACCGCCCGCTCCAGCGAGTCGGCGGCGGCGGCGCACGCCGCGTCCAGGGACACCCCGCCCGTCCCCGAGGCCACCGCGAACACGGTCGCCGGCACGAACACGCCGGCCCGCGCGAAACCGTCCTGGGCGGACATCGCCACCCGCCGGCACTCCGCCTTGGTCAGGTCGCCCTCGACCACGACCAGCCCCGCCGCCGTGTCGCCCACCAGCGCGACGGCCCCGGCGCGCTCCTCGCGGGCGGCCCCGCAGGCGGCCCGGCCGTCGCCCGCCGGCAGCCCCAGGGCGGCGGCGGCCGGGACGACCGGGACGACCTCGTGCGCCGCGGTCCCGACCGGGAAGCCGGTGCCGCGCTCGGCCAGCAGGCCCACGACCTCCTCGGCCGCGCCGAGCCCGCCGCCGCACAGCACGACCGCGTGCACGTGGCGCACCAGCGCGGTGGGGTCCAGCAGGTCCAGCTCGCGGGTGCCGACGGGGGCGCCCCGGACGTCGACGCCCGCCACCGCCCCGCCCGGCGCGAGCAGGACCACGACACCGGGCGCGCGGCCGACCAGCACGCCGGTCTCAGTCCAGGACGGCTTCGACCAGGGTCTCCTGCACCCAGGTGAGCCAGTGGTAGACGCCCAGGTGCGGCGAGCGCGGGTCGTCGGGCGGCAGCTCCTCGGGCATGTCCTCCTGCACGTCGAGCGCGGTGCCCAGGGCCAGGCGGACGTCGTTGAGCGCCGACAGCCACGCCTCGGCCTGCTCCAGCTCCAGCCGCACCTCGCCGCCCTCGGCCGGGCACGTGGCCAGCACGACGGCGGCGACGCCGGTCTTCAGGTCCAGCAGCGCGGGTTCGTGCAGCGAGCGCAGCGCGTTGGCGGAGTCGACCTCGGACGGGTCGGGCGCGTCGGGGTCGAGGCGGTGGAAGTCGGGCAGGAGCCGGCCCAGGATCGGGTCGTCGGGCGGCGTGGAGGGGCCGGTGCGGATACCGGTCAGCTCGGCCAGCTCGTCCTGCGGCGCCTCCTCGGCGCGGGCGGCGAGCATGTCCTGGACCTGGCTGACCAACCCGCGCACGACGGCGGCCTCCTGCCGGTCGAACCGGCCGAGCACCTGGTCGCCGGCGCGGCTCCACTTCTTCACGACGAACGCTGCATGGTCGCCCAGAGCCCCGCCGCGTGCAGCTTCGCCACGTCGGCCTCCACCTTGTCCTTGCTCCCCGACGACACGATCGCCCTGCCCTTGTGGTGGACGTCCAGCATCAGCTTCGTCGCGTGGTCGCGGCTGTAGCCGAACAGCTTCTGGAGCACGTACGTCACGTAGGACATCAGGTTCACCGGGTCGTTCCAGACCAGGGTCTGCCAGGGGCGGTCCTCGGCGCGGACCTCCTCACCGGTCGGCTCAACCTGCGTCCGCTCCTGCTCGACGGGCGTGGTCATACCGCCAATGGTGTCATGTTCCGGTCCGTGGCGGAGCCCACAGGTCGGTCTGCGCCGATCGGCTTAGGCTCTGGACATGTCGACGTCGCTGTTCACCGACCACTACGAGCTGACGATGCTGGCCGCGGCGTTGCGCGACGGCACCGCCGACCGGCCGTGCGTCTTCGAGGTCTTCGCCCGCAGGCTCCCCGAGGGCAGGCGCTACGGCGTGGTCGCGGGCACCGGCCGGCTGCTCGACGCCATCACCTCGTTCACCTTCGGCCCGGACGAGCTGGAGCTGCTGGAGCGCACGGGCGTGGTCGACCGCGCGACCCTCGACTGGCTGGGCGGGTACCGCTTCACCGGCGACGTCGACGGCTACCCGGAGGGCGAGCTGTACTTCCCGGGCTCGCCGGTCCTGTCCGTGCGCGCCCCGTTCGGCGTGGGCGTGGTGCTGGAGACGCTGGCCCTGTCGATCCTCAACCACGACAGCGCCATCGCCTCGGCCGCCGCCCGGATGGTGGGCGCCGCGAACGGCCGCCGCATGATCGAGATGGGCTCGCGCCGCACGCACGAGGAGGCGGCCGTGTCGTCGGCGCGCGCCGCGTACCTGGCGGGCTTCACGGCGACGTCGAACCTGGAGGCGGCGCGGCGGCACGGCATCCCGACCGCCGGGACGTGCGCGCACGCGTTCACCCTGCTGCACGACACCGAGGAGGAGGCGTTCCGCGCGCAGGTGGACGCGCTCGGCGTGGGCACCACGCTGCTGGTGGACACCTACGACATCACCAACGGCATCAGGACCGCCGTCGAGGTGGCCGGCCCGGAGCTGGGCGCGGTGCGGATCGACTCGGGCGACCTGGGCGTGCTGGCCCGGCAGGCGCGGGAGCAGCTCGACTCGCTGGGCGCGCGGCAGACCCGGATCGTGGTGTCCGGCGACCTGGACGAGTACGCGATCGCGATGCTGCGGGCCGAGCCGGTGGACGCCTACGGCGTGGGCACGTCGGTGGTGACGGGCTCGGGCGCGCCGACCGCGGGCATGGTCTACAAGCTCGTCGAGGTCGACGGCCGCCCGGTGGCGAAGCGCAGCTCGCACAAGGAGTCGCGCGGCGGGCGCAAGAACGCGCTGCGGCGGCACAAGGAGACGGGCACGGCGCTGGAGGAGGTCGTGTTCCCGCACGACGAGCAGCCCGAGCTGGGCGCGCACGACCGGTTGCTGCCGGTGCCGCTGGTCCGGGAGGGGTCGCGGGTGGAAGGCTTGGACACCCTGGCGGAGAGCCGGGAACGGCTGCGCGCCGCCCTGGTGACCGTGCCGTGGGAGGGCCTGAAGCTGTCCCGCGGCGAGCCCGCGATTCCGACGACGTTCCTCTGAGGGGGTCCGACATGAGCAAGGCACTGGTCGTGGTGGACGTGCAGAACGACTTCTGCGAGGGCGGGTCCCTGGCGGTGGCGGGCGGCGCGGCGGTGGCGGCGGCGATCTCGGCGCACATCGCGTCGGGGTCGTACGACCACGTGGTGGCGACGCGGGACTACCACGTGGACCCGGGTGACCACTTCAGCGAGACGCCCGACTTCGTGGACTCGTGGCCGGTGCACTGCGTGGCCGGGACGGCGGGCGCGTCGTTCCACCCGGAGCTGGACGTGACGGCCGTGGAGGCGGTGTTCTCCAAGGGCGAGTACGCGGCGGCCTACTCGGGCTTCGAGGGCGCGTCGGGCGGCGGCGAGTCGCTGGTGGACTGGCTGCGGTCGCGGGACGTGACCGAGGTCGACGTGGTGGGCATCGCGACGGACCACTGCGTGCGGGCGACGGCCCTGGACGCGGCGGCGGCGGGTTTCGCCACCACGGTGCTGCTGGACCTGACGGCGGGCGTGGCGCGGTCGACGGTGGACTCGGCGCTGACCCGGCTCGGCGAGGCGGGCGTGGCGCTGACCGGCACGCCGACCGTGGCCTGACCCGGTCCGGGGGTCACCTCGCCGGGTGACCCCCGACCCGCGTCACGGGGTGGGTGAGCAGGCGGCCGAGCCGAGGGCCACCTCGCCGGTCACGCCGGACGCCTCGGTGAAGCGGACGCGCAGCGCGGTGACGGCGATGCTGCCGTCGTTCGGCTCGGGCAGGACCGTCTCGCCGAACGTGACCCGCGCCAGGACCGTGCCGTCGGCCTTGCGCACCTCGTGCACGTGGTTGTTCGGGACCTGCTCGGGCAGGCCCGCGAAGCCGCCGAGGCCCTCGGCCCCCCAACCGACCTCGGTGCCCCGGTCGGTGGCCGCGCAGGTGGTCCTCCACCGGGCGACCCGCAGGCGCGGACCGCCGGCGGACACCAGCGCGGACAGCTCGAAGTCGGCGCCGGTCGCCTCGGACGAGGTGGTCGTGCGGTCCGCCGCCGGGTCGACGACGGTGGTGGTGCAGCCGGAGCCGCCCTCGCCGAAGCGGACGCCGGTGCGGGTCACCGGCTCGGACCTCGCGGTCGTGGTGCCGTCCACGGCGCACGCCGCCAGCGGCTCGATCACGACCCTGGTGCCCGCCTTGGTGAAGTCGGCCGAGCCGACCGACGCGACGCCGGCCGGGTTGGCCGCCCACGCGGCCGGCGCCGCGGTCAGGCCGAGCGCGAGCGCCGCGGTCAGCGCCCCGACCCGGCGCGCTCGGAAGTGGTTCATGGTGGTCGCCCTTCGTCTGGTGCTCGAATGATCGGAGACCGGACCGGGCGCGCCACCGGTCTTGTCCGCACATCACGCGGTAGGGGAAAGTCCGATACCCGGTCGGGTGAGGAATGACCGTGGGTCGCGAACGGGGACGCGGACCGGCAGCGGCGCGCCGGAGAAGCCGTCGGGCAGGCCGACGAGGCGTTCCAGGGCGCCGCGGACGCGGAACGCCGCGTGCCCGTCGCCGAACGGGTTGCGCCCCGCCGGCAGCCGCAGCCGCGAGCCGAGCACCCAGCCGGCCTCGGCGAGGATGCGGACGGGGTCGGTGCCGACGAGCCAGGCGCGGCCCGCGTCGACCGCCGCCGGCCGCTCGGTCGCGTCGCGCAGCACCAGCACGGGCACCCCGAACGACGGCGCCTCCTCCTGGACGCCGCCGGAGTCGGTGAGCACCAGCGCGGCCCGCCGCAGGGCGCGCACCAGGTCGGAGTGGTCCAGCGGCCCGCTCACCACGACCCGCTCGTGGTCGCCGAGCACGTCCACGACCGCCGAGCGCACGGCCGGGTCCGGGTGCGCGGGGACCAGCACGCGCACGTCGGGGTGCCGGTCGGCGAGGGTGCGCACGGCGCGCAGCACGCGTTCCAGCGGCGCGCCCCGGGACTCGGGCCGGTGCGCGGTGACCAGCACGAGCCGTTCGGAACGCTCGTCGAGGACCTGCTCCAGCAGGGCCAGGTCGGGGTCGCGGGCGGGCAGGTCCGCGGCGGCGGCGCGGCGGGCGGCGTCGACGGCGGTGTTGCCGGTGACCACGATCTCGCGGTCGGCCAGCGCCTCGCCGACGAGCGCGGCGGCGTCGTCGTCGGTGGGCGCGAGGTGCACCGCGGCGATGCGGGCGATCATCTGCCGGGCGCCCTCCTCGGGGAGCGGCCCCGCGGGGTCGCCGGCGCGCAGGCCGGCCTCCAGGTGGGCCACCGGGACGCCGCGCCAGAACGCGGCGAGCGCGCCCGCCAGCGCGGTGGTCGTGCCGCCCCGGACGAGGACGGCGGACGGTTCGCGGGTGGTCAGCACCCGGTCCAGCGCGGGCAGCAGCCCGGCGAACAGGTCGGCCTGGCCGCCGGCGGTCCGCGGCACGTCCAGCTCCACGTCGGGGCGCAGGCCGAACGAGCGCAGCGCCTGCTCGACCAGGGCGGGCTGCTGCCCGCCGTGGACGAGGACGGGCCGCAGCACCGGGTGGTCGGCCAGCGCCAGGGCCACCGGCGCGATCTTCACCGCATCGGGACGGGTCCCCGCGAGCAGCAGGACTTCCTCCACCTTGCGCCCCCTTCTCCTGATGATCCATCGAGCAATTGCCCCTATCGGCTTTCCTTCGATCGCATTAAGGGTTGCTCCCCGTAAAAGACGATCAACGCCACCCGAAGCGCCCAGCCGCGTCCACGGTCGGTGGGTGCCGCGCCGGGGGCGCGGTCGCCGCGTCACCCGATCCGGGGCTGAGGTTCGCCGGGCGCGGGTCCGATGACCACCGGGCGGCCCCGCCGCGACGGGCGGCCGGGGCGGGGGCGACCGGAGCAGGGCAGCCGGCGCGGGCGACCGGGGCGGGGCTGCCGGGGCGGGCGACCGGGGCGGGGCTGCCGGGGCGGGGTGACCGGGCCGGGGGGACCACGGTGTGGGACCCACCGCGTGACGTGCCCTACTTTGTCGAGTTCCGACGAAGACCGGAGCCGTGACCGCCGGTTAACCTCCGGGAGAAGTCGATCCCCAGGAGGTCCCACAGTGTCCGTCCTCGCCGTTCCCGGCCGTCGCGCGGTGCTCGCCGACCTGGTCCCCGGCGCCCTCGCGCGCGACATCGCCCTGGTCGTGGCGGGCGCCGGCCTGACCGGTCTGGCCGCGCAGGTGGCCCTGCCGGTGCCGGGCAGCCCCGTGCCGATCACCGGCCAGACGTTCGCCGCCCTGCTGGTGGGCGCGGCGCTCGGCTGGCAGCGCGGTGGCGCGTCCATGGTGCTGTACCTGGTCGCGGGCGTCGCCGGGGTGCCGTGGTTCCAGGGCGCCTCCTCGGGCGCGCCCGCCTCGCTCGGCTACGTCGTCGGCTTCGTGTTCGCGGGGGTGCTGGTCGGGCACCTCGCGGCGCGCGGCGGCGACCGGACCCCGCTGCGGACCGCCGGCACGATGGCCCTGGGCAACCTCGCGATCTACGCGTGCGGCGTGCCGTGGCTGATGGCCGCCGCCGGCGTCGGGTTCGGCAAGGCGCTCCAGCTCGGCGTGACCCCGTTCCTGCTGGGCGACGTGCTCAAGATCGCCCTGGCGGCCGGCCTGCTGCCCGCCGCGTGGGCGCTGGTGAACTTGGTCAAGAAGAAGTGAACGACGCTCACTTAAGGGCGCTCGACGAGTCCGCCCCCGGCCTGGTGGCCGCCGCGCACGTGGTGGGTTCCGCCGCGCTCGACGACCACCGGCCGGGGTCCGACCTCGACCTCGTGGTCGAGCTGTCGCGCACGCCGACGCCCGCCGACCTGGCGGCGCTGGCCGCCGCGCAGACCCCCGACCTGGACGTCGTCTACCTGGTGGGCGGCGAACCCGGGCCCTGGGCCCGGGAGGGCGGGTTCCACTCCTCCGGCGGCGAGGTCACGCCCGTCGTGCTGCTCCAGCTCGCCGCGTACTCGACCACGCTGCGCGGCCGGCGGCCGTCGCCCGCGGTGACCCGCGCCGAGGTCGAGGAGTACTGCCGGCGCAACCTCGTCGAGTACTGGCGGCCCCTGCTCGACCTGGTCGCCCAGGTCACCGGGCCTGGGCTGCGCGCGGGCGTGCTGTGGGTCGCGTTCGGCCCGGCCCGGCAGTGGCACACCATCCGGACCGGGGAGATCGTCTCCAAGTCGCGGGCCGCCGAGCTGGCCGCCGCGCACTGGCCCGACCTCGCCGGCCCGCTGCACGACCTGGTCGCCGCCCGGCGCGGTGCGGACGTGGAGCTGACGGAGGTCCACCGGGAAGCCGCGGTGGAGCTGG
>NZ_JBPKJK010000152.1:0-21114 GCF_051756985.1 Saccharothrix sabaoui | reverse complement strand
GTCGTCCGACGACGGGGCGACGTGGTCCCGGGTCCCGGTGCTCGGCCGCACCGCGCTGGTCCGCAACGGCGGCCCGGGGTTCGCGTCGCTGAGGGTCTCCGGCGCCGACGAGGACGGGAACTCCTTCCGGCAGACGGTGATCCGCGCCTACCGGGTCGCGGGGTGACCGCCGCCGACCCGGGCCCGCGCGCAAGCGGGTGAAATCCTTCGAAGCCGTTCGTCGAACCCACTCGAAGCGGGACCGGTGCGTTGACCCGGTCCGGAGGGGGCTGGGAAAGTCCGAGCCGTTCCGCCGCCGGACGCCGACGTGGGCGACGACGCCCGGGAGGGGTGCCGACGATGACGAGAACGCGATGGGCCGCGGTGGCGGTCGTGCTCAGTGGCCTGCTGCTCGGGGGTCCGCTGCTCGGGGGTGCGGGGCCCGCGCACGCCGCGACGTGGTCCTCCACGGACAAGTGGGGGACCTGGTCCACCAACGGGTACACCGTGCGCAACAACGTCTGGGGCAGCGGCACCGGGCCGCAGGCGATCTGGGCGAACTCCCACTCGAACTGGGGCGTGTGGGCGAACCACCCGAACACCGGCGGCGTGAAGTCCTACCCGCACTCGGCGAGGATGGTCGACCGGAGGCTGAGTTCGCTCGGCCGGCTGTCCAGCTCGTTCGACGTGACCCGGCCCGGTGGCGGCGCGTACGCGACCGCGTACGACATCTGGGCCGACGACCACGCCTACGAGGTCATGATCTGGGTCAACGAGCAGGGCGCGGTCGGCCCCATCGGCGGGCGGGAGACCACGGTGTCGGTCGGCGGCCACACCTGGGACGTGCACCGCGGTTCCAACGGGTCGAACCAGGTGTTCTCGTTCGTGCGCACGTCCGACACCGACGCCGGGTCGGTGGACGTGCTCGCGGTGCTGCGCTGGATCGGCTCGCGCGGCTGGTGGGGCGACGTGACCGTGGGCGACGTGCAGTTCGGCTTCGAGATCACCTCGTCGTCCGGCGGCATGGACTTCCGCGCCAACAGCTTCTCCATCACCACCTGACGGCCGGGACGCCGGCGCGCGCATCAGCAGCACCGGCGACGGTTCGCGCGTCGGGTGGGCGAACGCCTGCGGCGCCGGCAGGTCGACCGCGTCCTCCCACGCGCCGGGCGCCACCTCGGCGGTGGCCGGGTTCTCCACGGCGGTGAGCCCGCGCTCCCGCCACCGCGCCGCCACCGCCGTGGCGGGACCGGACGGCACGAGCCCGACCAGGCCGTCGACCGGCCACTGCGCCGGCGCGGCGGTCGGCGCGCTCACCGCACCGGGCCAGGCCGCCCGCGTGCAGCACGCCCACCACCTCGGGGCGCACGTCGAGCCGGTAGCCGTGGCCGACGTGCGGAGCCGGTCGTGGCGCCCGCCGCGCCCCGCCGGCCGGTGCCGGTGGTCAGCGGTGGGCGAGGCCGTCGACGCGCAGCGTCGCGGAGGGGTCCCGGTGGTTCCCGGTACCGCCCACGTGCTTGTCCGCGATCCCGGTGCCGTTCTTGAGCACGTGGAACAGCGCCATCCCGTGCCCGCGCCCGAGGTCGTAGTCGTCCTTCAGCCAGCCGAGGACCACCCCCGCCTTGGTCGTGGCGTCGTAGCCGCGGTCACGGGCCTCGGCCAACAACTGGGCGGGGGTCTTGCCGGTCTTCTTCTCGATGTTGTCGAGGTACGCCTGGAAGGACATGGCCACTCCGTTCGTCGGGTGCGGCCAGCCTATGACAACTTTTCCTGTCCGGACAACTTTATTTTTCGGCCACGCGCCCGGCCTCACTGGCTGGGCACCGGCGGGTGCCCCTCCGACGCCTGCACGACGACGATCCCCTGACCGGTCAGCCCGAGCTGGTACGCCTCGCCCGAGCCGCGCCCGATGACCGCCGCGAGCTTCGCCGTCTTGCGGATCGAGGAGCGTAGCGACGTGGACCACAGGACGGCGGACTGCACGTCGACGTACGTCGGCACGTCCACGGTCAGCACGACCGGCGTCCCGAACGCCGTGACGGCCAGCGCGCCGGTCCCGGTGAACGTCGTGTTGAACAGGCCGCCGCTGAGCATCGACGCGCCCTCGACGCGGTTGATGTCCCAGGTGAGCATGCTCTCGAAGGCGAGCACGTTCGCGCCGTTGACGGTCACGCCCTCGTCCTCCAGGTGGAGCACGAACACCTCGTCGGCCTTCTCGGCCAGGAAGACGTCGCCGCTGCCCGACACCTTCATCAGGGACATGCCCTCGCCGGTGAACGCCTTCTTGAACAGCTTCCCGAGCCCGCCGCTGCCCTCGTACGCGAAGTCGACGTCGCCCTGGTAGGCGACCATCGACCCCTGCTTGGCGAAGAAGAACCCACCGCTGCCGGTGAGGTCCACCTTGAGCATCCGCTCGTTCTGGAGCTGGAAGCTGCCGGGCTCGACGGACCGCTCGGCGTGGTCGAAGAGTGAGCTGCGCATCCCGTGATCCTGCCGTGCTCGGCGGGCAGGCGCACCGTGGTCGGACGAACCGCTCATCGTCCTCCCGGAACGGCCGGCGCCGCCACCGACGCCGAGTCGTGCTTCGCGCGCAGCACCCGCCGGCGCACGGCCCCGCCCGTGATCCGGTGCAGGCGGTACGAACCGGGTTCGCGCCCCTCGCGGGCCAGGTGCCCGACGGTGCCCCGGCAGACGAACTCCTTGAGCTTCGCGACGGGGCCGCCGGCGAGGTGGAGCCACAGCGCGACGTCGTCCCGGTGGGCGAACTGGAGGACGCCGTCGCGGCGGCCCAGGCTGACGCACTGCCCGGCGAACGCCTGGTTGAGCGGTGCGGGCCGCTCGCCCGCGATCCGGCTGAACACCGTGTCGGCGGCCTGCGCGCCCAGCGGGATCGCGGCCTGGCAGCTCATCCGCAGCGGCAGGTCCGACGGGGCGGCCGAGTCGCCCGCCGCGACGACGCGCGCGTCGTCCACGCTGGTGAGGGTCTCGTCGGTGAGCAGGCGGCCGAGCGCGTCGGTGCGCAGCCCGCTGCGCGCGGCCAGGTCGGGCACGCCGAAGCCGGCGCTCCACGCGGTCACGTCGCCGGGCACCTCGCGGCCGTCGGCGAGCCGCACGGCGTCGCGCGTCACCCCGGTCGCGGTCGAGCCGGGGCCGTCGAGCACCCGCACCCCGAGCGCCGCCAACCGCTCGGCGACCGAGCGCCGCGCGCGCGGGTGCAGGTACGGGCCGAGCACGCCACCGCAGACCAGGGTCACGCGGCGGCCCGCCTCGGCCAGTTCGGCGGCGACCTCGATGCCGGTCGAGCCGCCCCCGACGACCGTCACGGCCGTCGCCGCCCCCACGAGCGGCCGCAGCCGCCGCGCGTCCTCCAGGGTGGCGACGGGGTGGGCGAACTCGGCCGCCCCGGGCACGGTCGGGTCGGCGCCGCCGCTGCCCACCGCGTAGACCAGGTAGTCGTAGCCGACCGCGTCGCCGGACGCCAGCTCCAGCCGCCGCCCGGCCGCGTCGATCCGCGTCGCGCTGTCCACGACCAGCCGGACGGCCGGGGCCAGCACGTCGCCGTAGTCCACGACCGCGTCGTTCGTCCCGCCCACGAGCTGGTGCAGGCGGATGCGCTCGACGAAGACCGGGCGCGGGTTGACCAGCGTCACGGCCACGTCGCCGTGCCGCGTCAGGCGGTTGGCCGCCATGACCCCGGCGTACCCGCCGCCGATCACGACCACCTCGGTGCGCGTGCTCATGGTGTCTCCCTCGTGGTGTCGGTGTACTGCACCCTGGACAGCGCACGGGGGTCCGCTGTGACAGCGGGGTGACGCAGGTCACCGACTCCGGGGAGGAGGCTCCGCCGGCGGAGCGGGGGTCACGGCGGTCGGGCGGGCGTCACGGGGCGTCGGTCCGGTCGGCGGCCGACCACACCGGGCCGTCCGGGTGGGCGAAGCGGCTGAGGGAGTCCGGGCGCATGGTGGAGCTGAACCCCGGCGCGGTCGGCGCGGCGTAGCGCCCGCCGGCGACCCGCACCGGGTCGACGAAGTGCTCGTGCAGGTGGTCGACGTACTCGATCACCCGGTCCTCCATGGACCCGGACACGGCCACGTAGTCGAACATCGCCAGGTGCTGCACCAGCTCGCACAGCCCGACCCCGCCCGCGTGGGGGCACACCGGCACGCCGAACTTCGCGGCCAGCAGCAGGATCGCGACGTTCTCGTTGACGCCCGCCACGCGCGCGGCGTCGAGCTGGAGGTAGGACAGGCCGCCCGCCTGGAGGAGCTGCTTGAACACCACGCGGTTCTGCACGTGCTCGCCGGTGGCGACCTTGACCGGCGCGATCGCCCTGGCGATGGCCGCGTGGCCGAGCACGTCGTCCGGGCTGGTCGGCTCCTCGACCCACCACGGGTCGAACTCGGCCAGTTCGCGCACCCACTCGATCGCGGTCCCGACGTCCCAGCGCTGGTTGGCGTCCACGGCGATGCGGATGTCCGGGCCGACCGCCTCGCGGGCGACGCGCAGCCGGCGGACGTCGTCGGCGAGGTCGGCCCCGACCTTGAGCTTGACCTGGGTGAACCCGTCCGCGACGGCCTCCCGGCACAGCCTGCGGAGCTTGGCGTCGTCGTAGCCGAGCCAGCCGGGCGAGGTGGTGTAGGCGGGGTAGCCGACCCGGCGCAGGTTCGCCCGCCGCCGCTCGCGGCCCGGTTCGGCGCGGACCAGCAGGTCGAGCGCCTCCTCGGGGGTCAGCGCGTCAGTGAGGTAGCGGAAGTCGACCAGGTCGACGAGTTCGGCCGGCCCCATCTCCGACAGCAGCACCCACAGCGGCGCGCCGGCGCGCTTGGCCTTGAGGTCCCACAGGGCGTTGACCACCGCGGAGATCGCCATGTGCACGACGCCCTTCTCCGGGCCCAGCCAGCGCAGCTGCGAGTCGTGCACCATCTCCCGCCACACCGCGCCCATGTCGCCGAGCACGGCCTCCAGGTCGCGGCCGACCACGTAGGGGGCCAGCGCGGCGATGGCCACGGCCTGCACGTCGTTGCCCCGGCCGATGGTGAACGCGAACCCGTGCCCCTCCAGGGCGTCGGGGGCGTCGGTGGTGATCACGACGTACGCGGTGGAGTAGTCGGGGTCCGGGTTCATGGCGTCGGAGCCGTCCAGTTCCCGCGAGGTCGGGAACCGCACGTCGTGGGTCGTCAGCCCGGTGATCGTCGGCCTCATGCCCGTTCGACCTCCTCTGGGAATACATCGGATCTATCGGGCTAGGTATACCGACGCTCTCGACCGGGATCAATGGTCACGGGACAGAGATCGGATGTGTACCCGATCGCGCGCCGCGTCCCGACCGCACGCCTGGGCTGTCGGGGGCAGTGCGGACGCGGCCGAACGGACGGCGCGCGGGCCGGGGTGCGTGGCAGGCTCGGACGGAGGACGGCCGAGGGGGGTTCTCGCATGGCGTCGGACGACTTGTCACGTCGTGACCTGCTGGTGCGCGGTGGTCAGGTGGCCGCCGCGCTCGGGGTCGCGGGCACGGCGGGCGCGGGCACGGCAGGCGCGGAGGGCGCGGAGGGCCCGGAAGGCGCGGGGGCCGAGCACCACCGGGGCCCGGTCGCCCGGCTGCGCGAGGGGACCAACACCTCGGTCGCGCGCTCCCCCGACGGCAGGTGGCTGGCGCTGGACGTGGCCGCCTCGATCTGGGTGCTGCCCGCCGACGGCGGCACGGCGCGCAGGCTCACCGGGCAGCTCCAGGACGCCACCCTGCCCGCGTGGTCGCCGGACGGCCGGTCGATCGCGTTCCAGTCGTACCGCGACGGGAACTTCCACGTCCACCTGGTCGACGTCGACGGCGGCGAGCCGCGCCGGCTGACCAGCGGCGCGTTCGACCACCGCGAGCCCGCGTTCTCACCGGACGGCGAGCGGATCGCCCTGACCAGCGACCGGGGCGGCAGCTACGGGCTGTGGCTGCTCGACCTCGCCTCGGGCGACCTCACCGCCCTGACCTCCCCGCCGGACGAGGTGGGCGCGCCGCGCTGGTCGGCGGACGGCCGGCGGATCGCGTTCACCGTCGACGACACCGCCGTGGACGTGCTCACCGTCGCCACCGGCGAGCGCGTCCGGGTGGCCACCGCCCCGGCGGGCGCCCGCGTCCTCGGCGCCGGGTTCGGGCCGGACGACCGCACGCCCTGCTACACGCTGCTGCGCCCGGACCGCGCGGACCTGGTGCTCGGCGACCGGCCGCTGACCGACGGCGAGGACGTCTTCGGGTTCGCCGCGACGTGGGTCGGCGAGTCGTTCCTCTACACCGCCGACGGCCGCGTCCGCCGCCGCGACCTCGCCGGCGGTGTGCGCGACATCCCGTTCGAGGCGGTCGTGCCGGTCACGCCGAGGACGCCACGCCGGCGCGCGCCCGGGTCCGCCGGCGACACCCCGACCCCGGTGCGCGGCATCGCGAGCCCCGTCGTGTCGCCGGACGGGAGGACCGTCGCGTTCCGCGCGCTCAACGCCGTCCACCTGGTCCCGATCACCGGCGGCACGCCGCGCAGGCTCACCGACGGCCACCACTTCGACTCCGACCCGGACTTCTCCCCCGACAGCCGCTCGATCGTGTACTCCAGCGACCGCGGGGGCGTCCCGGCGCTGTGGACGCGCGACCTGGCCACGGGCGAGGAGGCGGTGCTCGGCGGCGCGCCCGGCGCGCAGACGGTCCCGAGGTACTCCCCGGACGGCCGGCGGATCGCCTACGTCGACCAGGACGGCGCGGTGTGGGTGCTCGACGTGCCGTCCGGCGACCGGCGGCAGGTCACCCCGGCGCTGTTCATGCCCGGCCGGCCCACCTGGTCGGCGGACGGCGCGGTGCTCGCGCTGGCCGCGGTCAAGCCGTACTCCCGCCGCTTCCGCGAGGGCACCAGCCAGGTGCTGACCGTCGACCTGGTCGGCGGCGGGCTGCGCTACGCCGAACCGATGCCGTTCCGCTCCATCGCCACCCGCGGCGACGACGGCCCCGTGTGGTCGCCGGACGGCCGGCACCTGGCGTTCGTGGTGGAGAGCGTCGCCCACGTCGTCCGGGTCGACGCGGCGGGCCGGTTCCTGGGCGACCCGCGCCAGGTGACCCGCGAGGTGACGGACTCGCTGTCCTGGTGCGGCCCCGACGCGCTGGTGTACCTGTGCAACGGCAGGCTGCGCCGGGTCGGGCTGGGCGGCGGCCCGGCGCGGACGATCCGGCTCGACTTCACCTGGCGCCGGCCGAAGGCCCCGGAGCGCACCGTCGTCCACGCCGGCGCGGTGTGGACCGGCGAGGAGGACCGGCTGCGGCACGACGTGGACGTCGTCCTGGAGCACGGGCGGGTGCAGGAGGTCCGGCCGCACCGGGCGTCGCCGGGCGACCGCGTGGTCGACGCGCGGCACCTGGTCGCCATGCCGGGGCTGGTAGACGCGCACAACCACTGGCACCTGCGCGGCCGGCAGTGGGGCGCCCGGCAGGGCAGGCTGTGGCTGTCCTACGGCATCACCACCACCCGCTCCCCCGGCGACCCGGCGTACCAGATGGTCGAGACCCGCGAGGCGCTGGCGGCCGGTGCCCTGGTGGGGCCGCGCTTCTACGGCACGGGCGAGGCGATCGACGGCTCGCGCGTCTACTACAACTTCATGCGCCCCACGCGGTCCCGGGAGCAGCTGGACCTGGAGCTGAAGCGGGCCCTGGAGCTCGACTACGACATGGTCAAGACCTACGTGCGGCTGCCGGTGGAGCTCCAGCGGGCCGCCGCCGAGGCCGCGCACCGGGCGGGCGTCCCGCTGTCGTCGCACTACCTCTACCCGGCGGCGAGCTTCGGCATGGACGGCATGGAGCACGTCGGCGCGACCAACCGGCTGGGCTACTCGCACACGATCAGCCGGACCGGGCGCGGCTACCAGGACGCGGTCGAGCTGTTCCTGAAGTCCGGCATGTCCGTGACCCCGACCCTCTTCCACGCCCGCGCGCTGTACGCGGACGACAAGTCGCTGGTGACCGACGAGCGGACGCGCGTGCTGTTCCCGCCGTGGGAGTACGCGCAGTACGTCGCCGACGCGGACCTGGCGGGCACGCCCGCGTCCCCCTGGTCGCGGGAGGTGGCGGCCCGCTGGGTCGACCTGGTGCTGAGGGTGCACCGCGGCGGCGGGCTGGTGATCTGCGGGACGGACGCGCCGCTGGACGCGGTGGCGACCTCGACGCACCAGAACCTCCGGGCGATGGTCGAGTTCGGCTTCACCCCGTTCGAGGCGCTGACCACCGCGACCCGCAACCCGGCGACCTGGCTGGGCCTGTCCGGTCAGGTCGGCGTCCTGCGACCGGGTGCCCACGCCGACCTGTCCCTGGTGGCGGGCGACCCCCTGGCGGACGTGCGCGCGGCGGCGGCCGTGCGCGAGGTCTTCGTCGGCGGCGCGCGGCACCGCGTGGAGGACCTGCTGGCGCCGTTCCGCCAGTCGCCGCCCGCCCACCGCGCCGCCCTGCCGCCCGCACCCTCCGCCGCGCACGTGCACGAGCACTGGTGGCACGAGCCGGAGTGGTCGGTCCGCGCGTGCTGCGGCGAGTGACCCCGGCGGCCGGGAGCGACCGCCGGGGGTCGCGCGCGGCACCGGGTTGGTGAGCGTTCCTCGGTTGATTCTCCTTGTCGCACCACGCTGTTACGATGCCGCCCCTCACCACGATGATCATCGGGAAGGGGCTTTCATGCCCGGTACCAAGGAAAAAGCGAACGCACTGCGCGCGGCCCACGCGGAGGGGACGCTGGTGCTGCCCAACGCCTGGGACGCCGGCAGCGCCGTGCTGGTCGCCCGGGCCGGGGCGGCGGCGGTGGCCACCACCAGCGGCGGGGTGTCGTGGGCGCAGGGCAGACCCGACGGGCAGCAGCTGTCCCGGGACGAGATGGTCGAGCAGGTGCGCCTGATCGCCGCCGCGGTGGACGTGCCGGTCACCGCCGACGTCGAGGGCGGTTACGGCCCCTCGCCCGAGGACGTCGCCGCGACCGTGGAGGCCGTCGTCGGTGCGGGCGCGGTCGGCGTGAACGTCGAGGACTCCCGGGGCTTCGGGGTCCCGCTGTTCACCGCCGGGGAGCAGGCGGACCGGCTGCGCGCGGCGCGGGCCGCGGCGGAGCGGGCGGAGCTGCCGGAGCTGGTGCTCAACGCGCGCACCGACGTGTTCCTGTTCCAGGTCGGCGAGCCCGAGGGGCGGTTGGCCGACGTGCTGGCGCGTGCCGCGGCGTACGCGGAGGCCGGCGCGGACTGCCTGTTCGTGCCCGGCCTGGTCGACCTCGACGTGCTGGCGGAGCTGGTCGCGGCCTCGCCGCTGCCGGTCAACGCGATGGCGGGCCCCGGCGCGCCGACCGTGGCCGAACTGGCGTCGGCGGGCGTGCGGCGGGTCAGCGTCGGCACCGCGATCGCCCAGGCCGCGTACTCGGTCGCCCAGCGCGCCGCGGAGGAGCTGCTGGTCAAGGGTTCCTACGACGCGGTGGCCGACGCGCTCGACTACGGGTCGCTCAACAACGCCTTCGTCCGCTGAGGACGCCCGGCGGGGATTGATCGGCGGCTCAGATCAACCCTGTCGGACAACGCCCGGCTCGGGTGGACTGACCGGCGTCCACGGGCGTTCGGACGGCGACGGGGCGGGGAACCGCAGTGACCACGGGGGAAGCGCAGTGACCACCAAGGAAGCGGGCGCGCCGAGCGGCGTCCTGGCGAGCATCCGGGCCACACCGCGGCCGGTCCGCTACCTGCTGGGCGGTGTGCTCGTCAACCAGGTGGGCGCGTTCGCGCAGACGTTCCTGGTGCTGTACCTGACGGTGCGCGAGTTCTCCACCGGCCAGGCGGGCATCGCGCTCACCTGCTACAGCGCGGGCGCGGTGCTCGGCACGCTGCTCGGCGGCGAGCTGACCCACCGGCTCGGGCCGCGCACCACGATCGTCGGCGCCATGGTGGTGTCGGCGGCGGTGCTCTCGGTCGTGCCGGTGCTGGCCGAACCGGGCTCGTTCGCGGTGCTGCTGGTCGCGATCGGCGCGGCGGGCCTGGCCACCCAGTGCTACCGGCCCGCCGCGGCGGTGCTGCTCGGCGAGCTGATGCCGCCCGAGCAGCGGGTGATGGCGTTCTCCATGATGCGCACCGCCCTCAACGGCGGCGCGGCCCTCGCCCCGCTCCTCGCCGCCGGCCTGGTCCTCGTCGACTGGGACCTGCTGTTCTGGTTCGACGCCGCGTCGGCGCTCGCCTACGCGGTGGTGGCCCGGGCGACGCTGCCCGCCACGACCGCGCCGCGCGACGAGGACGGCGGCGCGGGCGGGCGGGCCCGGTCGGCGTACGCGGTGATGCTGCGGGACGCCCGGTACCTGGCGTTCCTCGTCTCGGTCCTGATCGGCACGCTCATCTACGTGCAGTACCTGGTGGCGCTGCCGCTGAAGATCGCCGCCGAGGGGCACCCGACCGTCCTGTACGGCGTCGTGCTCACCACCGGGTCCGTTCTCACGGTGCTGGCCGAGCTGAAGATCACCTCGTACGTCCGGCTGTGGGCGCCGTGGGCCGCGGCGGCCGGCGGCACCGTGGTGATGGGCCTGGGCGCGGTCGGGTACGGGATCGGCTCGCACGCGGCGCTGATCGTGGTCAGCACCGCGGTGTTCGTGCTCGGCGTGATGGTCAGCGGGCCGACGGTGTTCGCCTACCCGGCGAGGTTCCCCTCGGCGGTGCGGGCCCGCTACGTCGGGGCGCACCAGGCCGTGTTCGGCCTCGGCTCGACCCTCGGGCCGACGCTCGGCGTGCTGGCCTGGGGCGCCGTCGGCAACGGCGTGTGGCTGCTGTGCGGGGTGCTCGGCCTGGTCGGCGCCTGGTTCGCCCTCGTGGGCATGCGCGCGGGCGCGCCAGCCGCCTGACGATTTACCGAACAATCCTCCCGTTCACACTCCCCCGGTTCCCGAATTTGTTTCTCACGCACGAGGAGCACTCCGTCACGACCCGTTACCGGATACATCGCGCGACGTGATTTTTTCGACCGCGCATGGGCCCATTCGCGAATCCTATGCTCGCCCGATCGGCGGTAGCGGGACCTCCGTGCCCTATCCATGCTTGGCCCCGCACACCGAGAGAAAGGTACCCACTGGGGATGGGTAGACCGGAAAAGCCCGTCGACGCCTCGTCCGGAGCGGTGGCGGGTTTTGCGAGTGAATTGAGGCGATTACGCGCCCAGGCGGGTAATCCGACTTATCGGGACATGGGCAGGACGGCGCTGTACTCGTCGTCGGTGTTGTCCAGCGCGGCCAGCGGGCACCGGATGCCGACGCTGCCGGTGACGCTGGCGTTCGTGGCCGTGTGCGGTGGCGACCGCGAGGAGTGGCGGCGCAGGTGGCTGGCCGCGTCGAGCGGGCTGCGGCCCGAACCGGCCGCGCCGGGCCGCCCGGAGGGCTCCGGACCGGACCGGGTGGGACCCGACCGGGCAGGACTTGACCGGGCGGGACTCGATCGGGCAGGACCTGATCGGGCGGGACCTGATCGGGCCAGGTCGTGCGTGCCGCGCCCGGCGCAGCTGCCGATGAGGCCGCGCGGTTTCGTCGGGCGGCACGACGAGCTGCGCCGGCTGGCGGTGGACGCGGCCCGGCCCGTGGTGATCAGCGGTCCGGTGGGCGTCGGCAAGACCGCGCTGGCGCTGCACCACGCCCACCGGGTGGCCGCCGAGGCGGTGGACGGGCAGCTCTACGTCGACCTCGGGCCGCTGGAACCGGGTGAACGGGGCGCGCAGGCCGCGCTCGGCGGGTTCCTCCGCGCGCTGGGCGTGCCCGTGGACGAGCTGCCGGAGGCCGTGGACCAGCGCGCCGGGCTGTACCGGTCGCTGGTCGCCGAACGGCGGCTGGTCGTGCTGCTGGACAACGCCCGCGACGAGCGGCAGGTCCGGCCGCTGCTGGTGGAGACACCGCGCAGCACCACCGTCATCGTCAGCCGCGCGCCGCTGCTCGGCCTGCGCGACGTGCGCCGGCTGCGGTTGGACGTGCTGCCCCGGGCGGAGGCCGTCGCCGTGCTCGCGGGCGCGGCGGAGGTCGGGCCGGCCGACCGCGACCGGCTCGCCCGGCTGTGCGGCGACCTGCCGCAGGCGCTGGACATCGCCGCGCGCAAGCTCGCCGCCAGGCCCGACGTGCCGGTGGGCCGGGTGCTCGCCCGGCTCGCCGACCCGCGGTCGCTGCTGGACTGGCTGCGGGTCGGCGACCTGTCCCTGCGCGAGTCGTTCCAGTCCGCCTACCTCGGGCTGGGCGACGCGGCCAAGGCCGTCCTGCGCCGATCCGCCCACCGGCCCGCCAGGGAACCGGTGGCCTGCGGGCCGTTCACCGACGAGGAATCCGTGCACGAATTGGTCGACGCGGGGTTCCTCCGGCCCGCCGACCGGTCCGGCGCCTACCGGCTGGACCCGTTGACGTGGGCCTTCGCGCTCGAAACGCGCACCGCCCACCCGGTGTGCCGGCCGGCCGGCCGGGAATTGATCGTCACTACCGGCGGGAACTACCGATCAAATGTCCAGTCGGCTTGACTGGGTCGAGCCGGGCGGTTGCCCCGCGTTCGCCGGAACAATTCCGCGGACCCGGGCAGGACATTCGCCGGCGTCTCTTCCCGCGGAACACGACGATCGGGGTGGAATGTGACGGACCAGGAGGTTGACGTGCTGGCGATCGGCGCCGGCCCGGCAAACCTTGCACTCGCGGCGGCCATCGAGGAATCCGGCTCGCTCGGGCTCGCCGAGAACACGCTGCTGCTCGAACAGCACGCGGACATCAAGTGGCAGCGCAACCTGCTGCTGCCGTGGGCACGCAGCCAGGTCTCCTTCCTCAAGGACCTGGTGACGCTGCGCAACCCGCGCAGCCGGTTCTCCTTCCTGAACTTCCTGCACACCACCGGCCGGTTGGACGAGTTCGTCAACCTGAGCACGTTCAACCCGTACCGGTGGGAGCTGTCCGAGTACATGCAGTGGGTCGCGGACTCCCTGGAGCACGTGGGGGTCCGCTACGGCGCCCGCGGGGAGCGCGTGGACCCGTGGCGCGGCGACGACGGCTCGATCCGCGGCTGGGTGGTCACGCTGGCCGGCGGCGACACCGTGCGCACCCGGGACCTGGTCGTCGGCATCGGCCGCGACCCGCGCGTGCCGGAGGTGTTCGGCGAGCTGCCCGCGGACCGGGTCATCCACAGCACGCAGTACCTGAGCCGGGTCGCGCAGCTGCCCCGGGACCGGCCGGTGCGGGCGGTGGTGATCGGCGGCGCGCAGAGCGCGGCCGAGATGTTCATGGCGCTGCACCAGGACCTGCCGGGGTGCGAGCCGACGATCGTGCTGCGCTCGATCGGCTTCCAGCACTACCAGACGAGCAAGTTCGTCAACGAGCTGTTCTTCCCGTCCTTCGTGGACGAGTTCTACGACTGCGCGCCGGAGGTCCGCGCGCAGATCCTCGACGAGGTGCGCCTGACCAACTACGCCGGCCTCGCCCCGCCCTTCGCGGACGAGACCTACTCGATGCTCTACCAGCAGAAGATGCTGGGCAAGCCGCAGTCGTCCGTGCGCTCGCTGACGGAGGTCGTGCAGGCCCGCGTCCAGGGCGGCGAGGTGGTGCTGGACCTGCGCGACCGCAAGAGCGGCAAGGTCGAGCCGCTGCACTGCGACGTCGTGCTGCTGGGCACCGGCTACGAGCCGCGGATGCCCGCCCTGGTGCGGGACCTCGCGGCCAAGGTCGGGATCGAGGACGTCGCGGTCGGCCGCCGCTACCGGGTCGACCTCGGCGAGTCCGCGCGGGGCGCGCTGTACCTCCAGGGCGTCAACGAGGAGACGCACGGCATCGCGGACTCGCTCATCAGCGTGCTCGCGCACCGCTCCGGCGACATCGTGGGCGACCTGCTGGACCGCCGCGCGGTGGAGGTGGCGGGCGCGTGATCGAGATCCGCAGGCTGGACCGGGAGAACCTGACCCGGGCCTACGGCCTGGACTCCGAGCGGCTGCTGCCGTGGCCCGCGCTCAACGCCCCGTTCGAGGGCGCGTGGTGCGTGGTGCGGCCGGGCGACGTGTCCACCGCCCACTCCCACCACGAGTACGAGGTCTTCATCGCGGTGAAGGGCCGGGCCACGCTGGTGGTCGGGGACGAGCGCCGCGAGCTGGTGGAGGGCGACATCGCGCACCTCGTGCCGGGGTCGCACCACCAGGTGCTCAACGAGACCGACGCGGACTTCGAGTACTACGCGATCTGGTGGGACACCGCCATGTCCGCGGCGTTCGTCGACCGCCACGAGGGGAAGGGCCGGTGACCGGCCGCCTCGTCGTGGTGTCGCCGGCGCCCACCGCCAACGGCGACCTGCACCTCGGCCACGTCGCCGGCCCGTTCCTCGCCGCCGACGTGCACACCCGGTACGCCCGCGCGGTGGGCCGGGAGGTGCTGTTCGGCACCGGCGCGCAGGACACGTCGACGTACGTGGTGACCACGGCGCACCGGCTGGGCGTGCCGCCGCGCGAGCTGGCCGAGCGGTCGGCCGACGAGATCGCGGCGACCCTGGCGGCGCTGGGCGTCGCCGTCGACGGGTTCACCGGCTTCGACGACCGGTTCACCAAGTGGGTCGGCGTCTTCTTCGAGCAGCTGCACGCCACCGGGCGGCTGCGGCTGCGGCCGGTGGCGTTCCCGTACCTGGTGCGCACCGGCGAGTTCCTGGTGGACGGGTACGTGCGCGGCGGGTGCCCGCTGTGCCTGGCGGACGGCACCGCCGGGCTGTGCGAGAGCTGCGGCCACCCGGTCGCACCCGGCGACCTGCTGGACCCGCGCGCCGCCCTGCACCCCGGCGAGCCGGTCGGGGTGCGCGAGGTGGACGTCTTCGTGCTGCCGCTGGAGGAGTACCGGCCCCGGCTGCGGGAGCACTTCGCCCGGCACGCCGGCTCGCTGCGCCCGCACATGGCGCAGCTGGTCGAGGAGCTGCTGTCCCGGCCGCTGCCCGACTTCCCGGTGACCCACCCGGTGTCGTGGGGCATCCCCGCCCCGTTCCGCGAGACGCCGGGCCAGGTGGTCAACCCGAACGCGGAGACCCAGGCGTGGAGCATGCACTGCGCCGCGCTGTCCGCCGAGCGCCGGGGCATCCCGCTGGGCGCGGAGGACGAGCTGTGGACGGCCGGGGCGGCGTCCGAGGTGGTGTACTTCCTCGGCTTCGACAACGTCTTCCCGTTCGCCGTGGCGGGCCTGGCGATGCTGATGGCGCACGGCGACCGCTACGAGCTGCCGCACCGGTTCGTCACCAACGAGTTCTACGAGCTGGACAACGAGAAGTTCTCCACCAGCCGCGGGCACGTGGTGGGCAGCCGGGACCTGGCGGGCGTGCCGCGCGACCTGGTCCGCTTCCACCTGGCCACGACCAGTCCCGAGCACCAGCGCACGAACTTCTCGCGCGACGCGCTGACCGCCGTCACCGGGGCGCGGCTGGTGCGGCCGTGGAACGCGGTGGTGGACCGGGCCGAGCAGTGGGTCGGGCGCGGACCGCTGCCGGTGTCCGACCGGTCCCGGTCGGTCGCGGCACGGGTGGTGGCCCGCTTCGCCGCCGCCTACGAGCTGCGCCACCTCAGCCTCAACCGCGCGGCCGAGCTGGTCGCCGAGCAGCTGGGCCGGCTGTCCCGGTGGGAGGTCGTCGAGGCGGACGCGGGCGACTTCTGGCACGAGCTGGACGTGCTGCTGCGGTGCGCCGCGCCGATCCTGGTCGACCTCGCCGCCGCGGCCCTGCCGGACACGGCGATCCCGGTCGTGCCGTCGGCGACCGCGGTCACGCCCCGCGCGCTGCCCAGGCTGCCGTGACCCGGCACGTGGTCGTCGTGGGCGCGGGGATCACCGGGCTGCTCACCGCGGTCCGGTGCGCCCTCGCCGGGCTGCGCGTCACCGTGCTGGACCGGGGCCCGGTGCCGAACCCGGCGGCCACGTCGCACGACGAGCACCGGGCGATCCGCGCGCTCGACCCGGCGGACGCGGACGCGACCCGGGCGGCGGCCGGGCTGCACCGGCGCTGGCTGGAGCTGGAGGCGTTGCTGGGCGCGCGGTTCTACCGCCGCGTCGGCGTGGTCACCGGGTGGCCCGCCGACGCGGCGGGCGCGGCGCTCGACGTCGCCCGGCGGGGCGGGGTGCCCGCCTCGGTGGTGGAGCCGGAGAAGTACCCGCACGTGCGCTTCCCGGCCGGGTCCGTCGGCCTGCTGGAGCCCGAGGCGGGCGTGCTGCTCGCCGACCGCGTCCTGGCGGCGGCGGTGCGCTGGTTGCGGGGCCGGCCGCTGGTGACCCTGCGGGCGGGGTGCGCCGTGCGGGAGGTCGACGCCGACCGCGCCGCCGTGCGGCTGGCCGACGGGACGACCGTGCGCGGCGACGCGCTCCTGGTGGCCGCCGGGCCGTGGTCCGGCGAGCTGGTGGACGTGCCGGTGGTGCTGCACCGGCAGACCACCGTGCACCTGGCGCCGCCGGACGACCTGGCGCACTGGTGGGAGGACGCGCCCGGCGCGGGCCGCGTCGGGGACGACGGGCGGGCGTGGCTGCTCCCGCCCGGGGCCGGCACCCGGCTCAAGATCAGCTCCGCGACGCTGTGCCGCGAGGTCGCCTCGACGGCGGACGGGGGTGACGACGCGGCCCGGTGGGGCGACCTGCTGGCGCTGTCGTCGGTCCTGGCCGACCACGAGCGCTACACCGTGACCGCCGTCGCGACGTGCCACTACGCGGTCGACGCCGGTACCGGCGTCGGCCGCCTGGTCCGCATCGGACCGTCCGCCTGGGCGCGGGCGGCCAGTGGCGGCGACGGGTTCCGCACGGCGCCCGTCGCCGCCGAACAGATCGCAGAGGAGGTGGTGACCACGTGAACGGCACCGACGCCGTGCTGGTGATCGGCAGCGGCTTGAAGCTGTACCGCGAGTACCTGGTCAGCTCGATCGCCGCGCGGGCGCGGGCGGCCGGGGTGGAACTGGTGCTCGTCAACAACATCCGGCCCACCTGGCAGCGGGCGTACTTCGACGAGATCACCGTGGTCAACCTGTTCGACCACGAGCTGCTGGCCGCGACCGCGCGGGAGGTCGCCTTCCGGCGGCGGGTCGTCGGCGTGATGTGCTGGGACGAGCCGTTCGTCATGCCCGCCGCGCACCTCGCCGCCGAGTTCGGCGTGCCGGGGCTGAGCGTGCCGGGCGTGGACGGCTGCCGGGACAAGTACCACACCCGGGCCCGGCTCACCGCCGCCGGCCTGCCGCAGCCGGGCTGCGAGATGACCACGACGGTCGAGGAGGCCAGGGCCGCCGCGGCCCGCATCGGCTACCCGGTCGTGGTGAAGCCGCGGGCGCTGGGCGCGAGCATGGGCGTCGTCCTCGTCGAGGACGAGGGCGGGATCGACGAGGCGTACCGCGTCGCGTCGGGCGCGAGCCTGATCGGCGACGAGCCCTACCGCGGCGGCGCGATCGTCGAGGGCTACGCCGACGGCCCGGAGATCAGCGTGGACGGCGCCCTGCACAAGGGCGAGTACCAGCCGATGTTCCTGGCGCGCAAGCAGACCGGGGCGCCGCCGTACTTCGAGGAGGTCGGGCACGTCGTGGACGCGGCCGACCCGCTGCTGCGCGACGAGGTCCTGCTGGACGTGCTGGCCCGCGCGCACCGCGTGCTCGGCGTCGAGGACGGCATCACGCACGCCGAGGTCAGGCTCACCGAGCGCGGCCCGGTGGTGATCGAGGTCAACGGCAGGCTCGGCGGCGACCTGATCCCGTTCCTCGGCAAGACCGCGACCGGCGTCGACCCCGGCGAGGTGCTGTTCGACGTGGCCACCGGCCGGCGGCCCGACGTGACGGCCACCCGGAGCGCGGTGGCGGGCATCCGCTTCGGCTACCCCGACCACGACTGCGTCGTGCGGTCCGTGACCGTGCCCGCCGAGGCGCCCGGCCTGGTCACCGCCGCGCCGATGGTCGACCCCGGCGCGAGCCTGCGGCTGCCGCCCGGCGGCTACATCGCGCGCCACTCGTTCGTGGTGTGCACGGCGGACGACGCCGTCACCTGCGGCGAACGCCTGGACGCCGCGGCCTCGCTGGTCGGGCTGGACGCCGAGCGCATCGACCCGCTGCCGCCCGGCGCCACCCTGGAAATGCCCACCGGACTCCTGGACGTGGACGAATGACGATCAACTACGACGGGCGGCGGTTCCGCAAGGCCGGCGGCGGCGACGGGACCGAGGCCCGGTACCACCAGGACGGCGACCTGGTCTGGGCCGACTTCACCGGCGGCAGGGTGCGGCGCGGCACGGTGACCGGCACCTGCGACGAGGACGGCACGATCCGCCTGGCTTACACGATGGTGCTGGTCACCGGCGAGGTCATCGCGGGCAGCACGGTGAACGTGCCGCGGCACGAGCCCGACGGCCGGCTCGTCCTGTGCGAGCGCTGGGAGCGGTACGGCGAGCACGCCGCCACCGGCGTGTCCTACCTCGAAGAGGTGCGCTGACGTGGGCCGCTCGGTCGACTACGGCACGCTCGGCGGCCTCGTCGCCGGGCGCGTCCGGCTGCCCGGCGACCCCGGTTTCGACGCCGCGAGCCGCCCGTTCAACCAGCGGTACGCCCACGTGCGGCCGGCCGCCGTGCTGTCGGTGGCCACCGCGGAGGACGTGGGCAGGGCCGTCGTGTGGGCGCGGGAGAACGACGTGCCGGTGGTGGCCAGGGGCGGCGGGCACAGCTACGCCGGCAACTCGGTGAACACCGGCCTGGTGCTGGACCTGCGCCGGCTCGACGAGGTGCGGGTCGACCCGGCGAGCGAGCTGGTCACCGTGGGCGGCGGCACCCGGATGACCGCCCTCTACGCCGCGCTGGAGCCGCACGACCTGGCGTTCCCGGCGGGCAACGCGGACGACGTGGGCATCGGCGGCCTGGTGCTGGGCGGCGGGGTCGCGGCGGTGTCGCGGTCGTTCGGGCTGACCTGCGACTCGCTGGTGGAGACCGACGTCGTGCTGGCCGACGGCACCACGCTCACCTGCGACGAGACCACCAACGCCGACCTGTTCTGGGCGTGCCGGGGCGGCGGTGGCGGCAACTTCGGCGTCAACACCTCGTTCACCTTCCAGGCCCGCCCGGTGCTCGCCAGCTCGACGTGCCTGCTGCTGTGGCGCCGCGAGCACGCGCCGGAGGTGCTGGCCTGCGTGCAGGAGGTCATGGCGAAGGCCCCGGACGAGTTCGCGGCCCGCATCGGCGTCAGCCGCGCCGGCGACGGGGAGGCCGTCGTCTCGGTCGTCGGGTGGCACCTCGGGCCGGCCGAGGAGCTGCGCGAGCTGCTGCGCCCCGTCCTGGACGCGGCGGAGCCGTTCCGCGCCGACATCGACGACCGGACCTACTGGGAGGCCAAGGACTACCTGCACCACAACACCGAGGGCGGCGCGTTCGCCGTGCGCACCCGGTCCACCGCCGTGCCGCTGCCGGACGCGGGGATCGCCGCGGCCTTGAACGCGGTGGACTCGTGGCCGGGCAGCGGCAACGCCGACGGCGCGGGCTTCGCCCTGTTCACCTGGGGCGGCGCGATCAACCGGGTGCCGGTGACCGAGACCGCGTTCCCGCACCGCGACGTGCTGTTCCTGCTCTCGATGGACACCTCGTGGCACACCTCGGACGGTCCGGACGTGGTGCGCGACAACCTCCGGTGGCTCACCGACCTGCACGGGCGGATGGGCGACTTCGCCGCGGACGCGGCGTACGTCAACTTCACCGACCCCGACCTGGGCGACTGGCGGTCCGCGTACCACGGCCCGAACCACGCCCGCCTGGTCGAGGTCAAGCGCCGCTACGACCCCGACCGCGTGTTCCGCTTCCCCCAGGCGATCTAGGCCCGAGAGGACATCATGCCCGCACGACCCGTGATCATCGTCGGCTTCCTGGCGCCGCTGCCGACCCGCACCGAGTTCGAGGACGCGTCGATGGTCCTCGTGGACGAGCCGGACGTCATCCGCAAGCGCGGCGTCGCGGCCGCGATGGCGGGTGCCGCGTCGCTGCGGGAGCTGGTGCCGTGGGAGTACCAGCTCCCGGGCGCGGCGGACGAGTTCTACAACACCCACCCCGACCTCGACCCGGCCTACGTCGTGCCGCTGGTGGAGTACGCGACGCCGTTCGCCGCCCGGCTCGCCGAGCGCTACGGGCTGCCCGGCGCGACCGCCGGCGCGGCGCAGGTGCTGCGGGACAAGGAGCTGCTGCGCCGGGTCACCCGCGCGGCGGGCGTCGCCAACCCCGTCGCGGCGGCGGTCGACTCCCCCGACGACGTGCGGGCGTTCATGGCCGCCCACCCCGGGCCGGTGGTGCTCAAGCCGGCGAACCGGCAGGCGTCCCTGGGCACGAAGGTGCTGCGCGACCCGGCCGAGGTGGACGTGGCGTGGCAGGAGTGCGTGAGCGGGCAGGACGAGGGGATGCTCGTGCCGGACCGCGCCATCCCGCTGCGGATGCTGGTGGAGACCTTCGTCAGCGGCGCGGAGTACAGCGTGGAGATGCTGGTCCGCGACGGCGTGCCGCTGTTCACCAACATCACCGAGAAGACCCTGTTCCCCGGTCCCCGGCCGGTCGAGCTGGGCCACGTCGTGCCCGCGGACCTGCCCGCCGACGCGGCCGGGCTGCTCGCCGAGCGCACCGGGGCGGTGCTGCGCGCGGTCGGCTTCGGCACCGGCGTGGTGCACTGCGAGTGGATCGTCCAGGACGGCGTGCCGCACCTGGTGGAGTGCGCGGGCCGGTTCCCCGGCGACGGCATCACCGTGCTGATCGAGCAGGCGTACGGGATGGACCTGCCCGGCCACTACTACTCGATCATGCGCGGCGAGGAGCCGCCGGACCTGCCGACGGCGGCCGGGCGCGCGGCGGCGGTGCGGTTCCTCCAGGTCGAGCCGGGCGAGGTCGTCTCGGTGTCGGGCGTCGAGGAGGTCGAGGCCCTGCCGGGCGTGCTGCACGTCTCGGCACCGGGGCCCGGCGGGGTCGTGCGCGAGCTGCGCAGCTCGTGGGACCGGGCCGGGTCGGTGATGGTCGTGGCCGACACGCCGGGCGAGGCGGCGAAGCTCGGGGAGGCGGCGGCCGAGAAGATCGCGGTGGAGGTCCGCTCGGCGCGGTGACGCTCCCGGCGGGCGCGGCCCGGGGCGGCGCCGGGTCGCCCTGGCGACCCGCGAGTTCCA
>NZ_JBPKJK010000151.1:0-21120 GCF_051756985.1 Saccharothrix sabaoui | reverse complement strand
GCTTCGGGGATCGAGTCGGCGACCGGGACGCCCGCGGCTTCGAGGACCCGGCGGGAGCTGGTGCCGGTGGCCACCAGGACCACGTGGGCGCCGACCGCGCGGGCCGCTTCGGCGTCGTCCAGGACGTCGCCGACCACCAGGACGTCACGGGCGTGCAGGCGCTGGGCGTCGAGGTGCGCGGCCAGGTGCTCGGCCTTCGAGTTGCCGCCCGAGTCGAGGACGCGCAGGCCGTCGACCCGGGTGAACAGGTCGTGCAGGCCGAAGCCGGTGACCAGCGGCACCAGCTCGTCGTGGAACCACATCGACAGCAGGGACTGGGTCTGGCGCAACCGCACGAGGTGGTCGGGCACGCCGGGCGCGAGCGCGCAGCGGTCGAGCAGCGAGCGGTACTCGTCGTGGTAGAGCAGGTCCACGCGCGCCCAGTCCGGCGCGGACAGCGGGCGGCCCAGGAGGCGTTCGTAGCAGTCCTTGACCGGCCGGCCGAAGACCTCGCGCCACTGGTCGAGGGTGATGACGGCGTCGTGCCCGAAGTCCGCGCACACCCGGTTGACCGCCGCCAGGACCGCGTCGTTGTCGGCGAGCAGCGTGCCGTTCCAGTCCCACACCACGTGCTCGGCCCTGATGCCCACGCGCGGAGCCTACGGCGATAGGTTGGGTGCTCACTTCGGGGAGGGAGTGGGTCATGGACGTGCGACGGATCACCGCGGTCACCGAACCCGGCTGGCAGGTCGCCCTGGTGTCGGTCGGGTTCCCGCTGCTCGGGGCCGGTGTGCTGTTCGGCCTGAAGTCCATCGCGGCGTGGGTGGTCGAGCTGCCGGTGGCACCCGCGAAGGGGCTGTTCCAGCTCGTCGCGCAGGTCCCGGAGCCGTGGGGCACGGTCGGGTCGCTCGGCGTCGGCCTGCTGCTGGGGCTGGTGGTGGCGGCCATCGCCGCGCACGAGCGGCTGACCGTCGAGGTGTTCAACGAGGGCGTGGAGCTCAAGCGCGGCGGCAAGACGTGGAACGTCGACCGCACGCTGGTGTCCGGGGTCTTCCTGGACGGCAAGAAGCTGGTGCTGCTGGGCGTGGACACCGGCGAGCTGGCCCGCGAGAGCCACGACCTGGAGGCCGCCGCGCTGGCCGACGCCTTCCAGACGCACGGCTACCAGTGGCTGGACGGCGACCCGTACGCCGGCGACTACCGGCGCTGGGTGGCGGGCACACCGGACATGCCGCCGGGCGGCGACGCGCTGCTGAAGGTGCGCGCGGAGGCGCTGCGCAAGGGTGACAAGGAGGACGCCGCCCAGCTGCGCGAGGAACTCGGCAAGCTGGGCGTGGTCGTCCGGGAGGAGAGGAAGCGCCAGTTCTGGCGCCTCACCCGGGCCCGGACCTGATCCGACCCGATCCCGGGGGTCTGCCCCCGAACCTGACCCCGGCCCACTCGGCCCGACTGGCCGCCGGTCGGAGTGCGTGGCCGGCACGGCACCCCACCACCGGCACGGCACCCACTGCCGGCACGGTGTGCGGCCGGCACCGGCGCGTGGTCGGTGCCGGGTGGCCGGTGCGGGTCAGTCCTGGGGCAGGTGGTGGTCCAGGGCCTCGGCGTCCTCGCCCGCGCGGCGCAGTTCGTCCTTCACCACGCGGTAGGCGAGGCCCTCGGCGTAGCCCTTGCGGGCCAGTGCCGCGACCAGCCGCCTGATCCTGGTCGTGTCGTCCAGGCCGGACATCGCGCGCAGCTTCTTGCGCACCAGGTCGCGCGCCCGCTGCTCCTCGGCCTCGTCGTCGACCGCCGCGACGGCGTCGGCGGCCACCTCGTCGGCCACGCCCTTGCGGCGCAGTTCGAGGGCCAGCGCCCGCCTGCCCAGGCCCTGGTGGGTGTGCCGCGAGCGCACCCACACCTCGGCGAACGCCGCGTCGTCGATCAGGCCGGCGCGGTCGAACTTGCCGAGCACCAGGTCGGCCGTCTCCTCGCGGATGCCCTTGCGCAGCAGGGCGTCACGCAGCTCCACGCGCGTGCGCGCGCGGGCGGTGAGCAGCGCGTAGCAGATGTCCGTCGCCTTGCGCTGCTCCTTCACCGGGTCGACCGGGCGCTGCTCCCCGTCGACCTCGGAACCGTGGTCGGCCGAAGGGTCGCGGGGCGCCCCGTGACCACGGCCACCTCGTCCCGCCACGCCCGCTTAGAACTCGACCGGCGCGGGCGCGGTCTCGTCGGCGTCGAGGGTGGCCCCGATGCCGAGCTTGTCCTTGATCCGCTTCTCGATCTCGTTCGCCACGTCCGGGTTCTCGCGCAGGAACTTCCGCGCGTTCTCCTTGCCCTGGCCCAGCTGGTCGCCCTCGTAGGTGTACCAGGCGCCCGACTTGCGCAGGATGCCCTGGTCGACGCCCATGTCGATGAGCGAGCCCTCGCGGCTGATGCCGTGGCCGTAGAGGATGTCGAACTCGGCCTGCTTGAACGGCGGGGCCACCTTGTTCTTCACGACCTTGACCCGGGTGCGGTTGCCGACCGGCTCGCCGCCGTCCTTCAGGGTCTCGATCCGCCGCACGTCGAGGCGCACGGACGCGTAGAACTTCAGCGCCTTGCCACCGGTCGTGGTCTCGGGCGAGCCGAACATCACGCCGATCTTCTCGCGCAGCTGGTTGATGAAGATCGCGGTGGTGTTCGACGAGCTGAGCGCGCCGGTGATCTTCCGCAGCGCCTGGCTCATCAGGCGGGCCTGGAGGCCGACGTGGTTGTCGCCCATCTCGCCCTCGATCTCGGCACGGGGCACCAGGGCCGCCACCGAGTCGATGACCAGGATGTCGAGCGCGCCGGAGCGGACCAGCATGTCCGCGATCTCCAGCGCCTGCTCACCGGTGTCGGGCTGGGACACCAGCAGCGCGTCGGTGTCGACGCCGAGCTTCTTCGCGTAGTCGGGGTCGAGCGCGTGCTCCGCGTCGATGAACGCGGCGATGCCGCCGTTGCGCTGGGCGTTGGCCACGGCGTGCAGCGCGACGGTCGTCTTACCGGAGGACTCCGGGCCGTAGATCTCGACGACGCGGCCGCGGGGCAGGCCGCCGATGCCCAGGGCCACGTCCAGCGCGATGGCGCCGGTCGGGATCACCTCGATCGGCGCGCGGCCCTCCTCGCCGAGCCGCATGACCGAGCCCTTGCCGAACTGCTTGTCGATCTGGGCCAGGGCCAGTTCGAGAGCCTTGTCCCGGTCGGGTGCCTGGGGTGCCATCTGGGGTCCACCTCGGTTTGTCTTGGTTCTCTGTGCCATGTCGGGGCCGACGGTACGGGCGGGGTCCGACAATTTCGGGAGGGACCAGGTCACCAGCGGGGATGCATCACCCGGTCGTGACGCGCAGCATAGCCGAACAGGTGTTCGACCACCGGACCGACACGCCGCGTCACCGGCGCTGTTCGGGCACGTCGAACGCGTCGCAGACGGCGAGCCAGACCTCCTTGGCCGGGTAGCCGGCCTCCAGCGCCTCGTCCGCGGTGCGCCCGCCCAGCGCCGACATCACGTGGTCCCGGGCCACCATCTCCGCCCGGACCTGGCCGAACTCGTTCGCCATCAGCTTGCGGAAGACCGTGTTGCGCATCGCGACCAGGCTAGCGCGCCGGCGGCGCGGGCCGCGGGCCCCCGTCCGGGCGCGCTAACCTCGGGGGGTGCTGCTGCTCCAGGTGGACACCACCGGCCTGTCCTCGCCGATCGGCACCATCGCCGTGATCGCCGCCCTCGTCGCGGCGATCGTCGTCGGCGTGCGCGCCCTCTGGCACAACCGCAAGCGCTGACCCCGGCCGACCGGGGCGGCTCAGCGGACCCGCTGCAACGACGAGTACAGGCACGCCCCGAGCAGCGGCAGCGCGACGAACCCGACGACCAGGCCCAGCGCGGCGTAGGACCACGCCGTCACGACGAGGCCCGCCGCCACGCCGCCGACCGCGCCGCCCGCGTTCATGCACAGGTCCGACAGGCCCTGGGCGGCCGTCCGGTCGGCCACCGGGACCGACTCGGTGAGCAGCGCGGACCCGGCGACCACGCCCGCCGACCAGCCGAGGCCCAGCAGCGCCAGCCCGACGCCGAGCTGCGGCGCGTCGTGCGCGGGGGCCATGCCCGCGACGCCGGAGGCGCCGACCACCAGGGCCGCGCCGATCGCCAGCACGGGCACGCGCCCGATCCGGTCGGCCATCCACCCGAACAGGGGACTCGCCGCGTACATCGCGGCCACGTGCAGGCTGATCACGACGCCCACCACGCGCAGCGACGAGCCCGCGTGGTCCATGTGCACCGGGGTCATCGACATCAGGCCGACCATCGCCGTGTGGCACAGCGCGACGCCGGCGAGGGCGAGCTTCGCGGTGGCCGGCAGCGACCGCCACAGCGCCGCGGCGCCGCGCGTGTCGCCCAGGCCGCCCGCGCAGTGCGCGGCCGGGGGCGGTGCGGCGGACCGCGCGACGACCAGCGGGTCGGGGCGCAGGAACCGCAGCACGACCAGCGCGGCGGTGCCGAACAGGGCGGCGGACAGCAGGTAGGGGCCCGCGCCGACGGGCAGCCCGAGCCGGGTGGCCGCGCGCCCCGCCGGGTCGGCGAGGTTGGGGCCGGCGACCGCGCCGAGCGTGGCCGCCCACACCACCAGCGCGAGCGAGCGGGCCCGGCGGTGCGGGTGGGCGAGGTCGGTGCCCGCGTACCGGGCGGCGAGGTTCGCGCCGGACGCCGCGCCGAACAGCACGAGCGCGGCCAGCAGCAGCGGCCAGGAGCCGAGGGCGACGGCGCACGCGGCCACCGCCGCGCCGACCGCGCCCGAGCCGTAGCCGAGGACCAGCGCCGGGCGCCGCCCGCGCCGACCGGCCAACCGGGCGGCGGGCAGGGCGAACAGGGCCGCGCCGAGCACCGCGCCGGTCTGCGCCAGGCCGCCGACCACGTCGGAACCGGCCAGGCCCGCCGCGATGAGCGTGCTCACCGCGAGCCCGATGGTGACGCCCGCCGAGCCGAGCACCTGCGTCGCGGCCAGCACACCCAGCACCCTGCGCTGCACGACCCCCACGACGGTCACGACCACGGATCGTGCCAGGGGGCGACCGGTTCGGCCGGCAGCCGTCCGGGTTGGCCGCGCTACCCGATCAGGTGACCGGTCAGGTGCCGGGCTGGACGGAGCCCTCGAAGAAGTCCGCGACCTCGTCCGCGGTCAGCTCGCCGCCGCCGCTCTTGGTCATGATGCCCAGCAGCGGGCGGCCCTCGACGGTGAACACCAGCAGCCCCAGGCCGCCGTCGGCCGCCGCCTGGTACTTGCCCGCGAACCCGTTGCCCGCCCACCTGGCCTCGACCACGTCGCTCTTGAGCGACCGGACGACGGCCACCGCGCCCTGCTCCGCGCCCGTGGTCGTCTCGGTCAACACGTACTGCACCGAGTAGTCGTCCTTCACGGCGCAGCTCACCACGGTGCCCTTGATGCCGTTGACGCCGCCCACGCCCGGCGTACCGCCCGCCTTGCACGTGCCGGTGTCCGGGACCGCGCCCGCGAGCCGCCGCAGGCACTTGGTGAAGCCCTTGTCGTCCTGCTCGGTGTCGGTCTTGCAGTCCTGGGCGGAGGGCACGCCCTCGCCGCCGAACGCGAGCCAGCCGCCGACCCCGGCGAGCGCCACCGCGACGGCCGCGCCCACCGCGACCAGCACGTTCCGGTTCGGCTTCTTCTTCGCCGCGCGCGGGGTGGTGCTGGGGAAGTTGAACTGCTGCGGGGCGCCCGACGCCGGGGTGACCGGGTAGGGCCCGCTGACCGCCGGGTTCACCTGGTACGGGCCGCTGACCACCGGGTTCGGCCCGCTGTGCAGGGGGTTCGGCCCGGTGTGGAGCGGGTTCGGGCCGGTGTGGAGCGGGTTCGGCCCGGTGTGGAGCGGGTTCGGGCCGGTGTGGAGCGGGTTCGGGCCGGTGTGGAGCGGGTTTGGCCCGGTGTGCACGGGGCTCGGGCCGGTGTGCACCTGGTAGGGGCCGCTCGCGCCGGGGTTCACCGGACCGGTGACGACGGTGTCCGGTTCCTGGGGCCTGGCGGGCTCCTGCGAGCGGGGCGTGACGCCGTCCTTGGGCACGTGGTGCGCGCCGAGCGCGACGGCGGTCTCCGGCTGGTCCAGGCTCGTCGGCACCACCCGCACCTGCTCGGTGATCATGGTGGCGACCAGCGGGATGCGGCTGGAGCCGCCCACGAGGTAGATGCCCGCGAGCTGGTTGGGCGCGAGGCCGGTGGACCGGATCGTGGACGCCAGCAGCTCGGCGCTGCGCAGCATGCTCGGCCGGACCAGCGCCTCCAGGTCGGACCGGTTGACCAGCACGTCCTCGAACGGCTCCGGCATCGGCACCTCGGTGTGCGCGTGCCGCGACAGCGACTCCTTGGCCGCCCGCACGTCCTCCTGGAGCGCGCGGCGCGCGCGGCGGTCCGCGGTGGACTCCGGGCGCAGCAGCCGCTGCCAGGCCGCCGGGTCGCGGTGCGACACCTGGCGGCCGACGTGCTCCAGCAGCGCCTGGTCCACGTCGAGGCCGCCGAGGTCGGTCAGGCCGTCCTCGGCGAGCACGGTGAAGCCCTTCTGGGTGGCGCCGACGATGGCCACGTCGAACGTGCCCGCGCCCAGGTCGTACACGGCCAGCGCCTGCCCCACGGCCAGCGACGCGTAGTGCGAGGCGGCGGCCACCGGCTCGGGGACCAGCACGACCTCCCCGGTGACGCCGGCCAGCCGGGCCGCGGACAGCAGCACGTTGCGCCGCGTCGGCCCCCACTGCGCGGGGTGCGTGAGGCGCACCTCGTCGACGGGTTCGCCGCCGAGCTGGCGGGTGGTCTCGTCGAGCACGCGGCGCAGCACGGCGGCCAGCGCGTCGGCGACCGGCACGACGTTGTCGCCCAGCAGCAGCGCGCCGTCGTCCACGCGGCGCTTGGGGTTCGGCTCGAAGCGGGCCGGGTCGAGGCGGGCGCGGCGCTCGGCGTCGCGGCCGACGACCAGCGTGCCGTCCTCCTCGCAGTAGACGGCGGACGGCATGGTGGCCGACCCGTCCACCTCCACGACCCGGGGCGGCCTGCCGTGCGCGGCGAGCACCGCGACGGTGTTGGAAGTGCCCAGGTCGACGGACAGGACGCGCACAGAGGTTCACCCCTTCGGTTCGAACGGGGTGATCGTGCCACAACCGGAAAATGTCGGTCCCCTGGTTCAGGATGGTCGGCATGGACGTCCTCGACCGCTTCTCCCCCGCGACCCGGCAGTGGTTCGCCGGGGCCTTCGCCGCGCCCACGGCGGCGCAGGTGGGCGCGTGGGAGGCGGCGGCCGAGGGGGAGCACGCGCTGGTCATCGCCCCCACCGGTTCGGGCAAGACGCTGGCGGCGTTCCTGTGGGCCCTGGACAGGCTCGCCTCGACGCCCGTCCCGGAGGACCCGAGGCGCCGGTGCCGGGTGCTGTACGTGTCGCCGCTCAAGGCGCTGGCGGTCGACGTGGAGCGCAACCTGAGGGCGCCGCTGGCGGGCATCCGGCAGGCGGCGCACCGGCTGTCGCTGCCCGAGCCCGGCACCACGGTGGGCATGCGCACCGGCGACACCCCGGCGGACGAGCGGCGGGCGTTCGCCAGGAGACCGCCGGACGTGCTGGTCACCACCCCCGAGTCGCTGTTCCTGGTGCTCACCTCGGCGGCGCGGGAGTCGCTGCGCGGGGTGGAGACGGTGATCGTCGACGAGGTGCACGCGGTGGCGGGCACGAAGCGCGGCGCGCACCTGGCGCTGTCGCTGGAGCGGCTCGACGCGCTGCTGGAGCGGCCCGCGCAGCGGATCGGGCTGTCGGCGACGGTGCGCCCGGTCGAGGAGGTGGGCGCCTTCCTCGCGGGCGGGCGGTCCGTGCGGGTCGTGCAGCCGCGGTCGGCGAAGACGATCGAGGTGCGCGTCGAGGTCCCGGTGGAGGACATGTCGGTGCTCGGCGAGCGCACCGGCGAGGTGTCCGGGTCGGCGGCGGGCGCGGAGCAGCGGGCGTCGATCTGGCCGTCGGTGGAGCGGCGGGTGCTGGAGCTGGTGCGGCAGCACCGGTCGACGATCGTGTTCGCCAACTCGCGGCGGCTGGCGGAGCGGCTCACGGCCCGGCTCAACGAGCTGGCCGAGGAGGAGGCGGAGCTGTCCGCCGCACCCGACCTCGACGCCGGGGCCGACCCCGGCACCGGGCCGGACGCCGGGCCCGGCCGGTTCCCCGCCGAGGCGGTCGGCCAGTCCGGCGTGACGACGCAGCGCACCGCCGCCGTCGCCCGCGCCCACCACGGCTCGATGTCGCGCGAGCAGCGCGTCGCGGTCGAGGAGGACCTGAAGTCGGGGCGGCTGCCGTGCGTGGTGGCCACCTCGTCGCTGGAGCTGGGCATCGACATGGGCGCGGTCGACCTGGTGGTGCAGGTGGAGGCGCCGCCCACGGTGGCCTCCGGGTTGCAGCGCGTCGGCCGCGCGGGTCACCAGGTGGGCGCGGTGTCGCGCGGGGTGGTGTTCCCCAAGTTCCGGGGCGACCTGGTGTCGTGCGCGGTGGTCGCGGAGCGGATGCGGGACGGCGCGATCGAGGCGGTGCGGTACCCGCGCAACCCGCTCGACGTGCTCGCGCAGCACGTCGTGGCCATGGTGGCGATGGAGACGTGGACGGTCGAGGCGCTGGCCGGGCTGGTGCGGCGGGCGGCCCCGTTCTCCGCCCTGCCCGAGTCGGCGCTGCACGCCGTGCTCGACATGCTGTCCGGCCGCTACCCGAGCGAGGAGTTCGGCGAGCTGCGCCCGCGCGTCACGTGGGACCGGGTCGGCGGCGAGCTGCGCGGCCGGCCCGGGTCGCAGCGGCTGGCGGTGACCTCCGGCGGCACCATCCCCGACCGGGGCATGTTCGCGGTGATGACGCCGCCGTCCGAGCGCGGCCCCGGCTCGCGGGTGGGTGAGCTGGACGAGGAGATGGTGTACGAGTCGCGGGTCGGCGACACGTTCCTGCTCGGCACGTCGTCGTGGCGCGTCGAGGACATCACCCACGACCGGGTGATCGTGGTGCCCGCGCCCGGCCAGCCCGCGCGGATGCCGTTCTGGAAGGGCGACGCGCCGGGCCGCCCGCTGGAGCTGGGCCGGGCGCTGGGCAGGTTCCTGCGCGAGGTGTCCGCGCTGGACCGGGCCGGGGCCGAGGAGCGCGCCGCCGCCGCGGGCCTGGACGCGTGGGCCACGTCGAACCTGCTCGCCTACCTGGGCGAGCAGCGCGAGGCGACCGGGCACGTGCCCAACGACCGCACCGTCCTCGTCGAGCGGTTCCGCGACGAGCTGGGCGACTGGCGGCTGGTCGTGCACTCGCCGTTCGGGGCGCAGGTCAACGCGCCGTGGGCGCTGGCCATCGCGGCGCGGCTGCGCGAGCGGCGCGGCATCGAGGCGCAGGCGGCGCACTCCGACGACGGCATCGTCGTGCGGCTGCCGGACGCGGTGGACCTCGACGGGGCGCCGGTCGTCGCGGGCGCGGAGGACGTGCTGCTCGACCCGGAGGAGATCGACCAGGTCGTCGTCGCCGAGGTGGGCGGTTCGGCGCTGTTCGCGGCCCGGTTCCGGGAGTGCGCGGCCCGGTCCCTGCTGCTGCCCCGCCGCGACCCGAAGCGGCGCACCCCGCTGTGGCAGCAGCGGCAGAAGGCCGCGCAACTGCTGTCCGTGGCGGCGAAGTACGAGAGCTTCCCGGTGGTGCTCGAAGCGATGCGCGAGTGCCTCCAGGACGTCTACGACGTGCCGGGCCTGAAGGAGCTGATGACCGACGTGCGGGCGCGCCGCGTCCGCGTGGTCGACGTGGAGACGCCGTCGCCGTCGCCGTTCGCGCGCAGCCTGCTGTTCGGCTACGTCGGCATGTTCCTGTACGAGGCCGACGCGCCGCTGGCCGAGCGCCGGGCCGCCGCGCTGTCGCTGGACTCGACGCTGCTGGCCGAGCTGCTGGGCTCCGAGGCGATCCGCGAGCTGCTCGACCCCGAGGTCGTCGAGGAGGTCGAGCTGGCCCTCCAGCGCCTCGTCCCGGACCGGCACGCCCGCGACGCCGAGGACGCGGCCGACCTGCTGCGGTTCCTGGGCGACCTGACGGAGGCCGAGGCCGCCGAGCGGGGCGTGCGGCCGGAGTGGCTGGCGGACCTGGTGGCGCAGCGCCGGGCGATCCGCGTCCGCATCGCGGGCGAGGACCGGGTCATCGGGATCGAGGACGCGGGGCGGGTGCGCGACGCACTGGGCGTGGCGCTGCCCGTGGGCGTGCCCGAGGTGTTCACCGAACCGGTCGCCGACCCGCTGGGCGACCTGCTGTCGCGCTACGCCCGCACCCGGGGCCCGTTCCCGGCGGCTCAGGCGGCCGGGCGGTTCGGGCTGGGCGTCGCCGTCGTCACGGGGGTGCTGGAGCGGATGGCCGCGGCGGGCCGGCTGGTGCGCGGCGAGCTGCGGCCGGGCGGCACGCACACCGAGTACTGCGACGCCGAGGTGCTGCGCAGGCTGCGCCGGGCGTCCCTGGCCCGCCTGCGCGCCGAGGTCGAGCCGGTGGAACCCGCCGCGCTGGGCCGCTTCCTGCCGGCCTGGCACGGCGTGGGCCGCCGGCTGCGCGGCGCGCCCACCGCGGACGACGTCTACTCGGTCGTCGAGCAGCTCGCCGGCGCGCCGCTGCCCGCGAGCGCCGTCGAGTCCCTCCTGCTGCCCGCCCGGCTGCCCGGCTACACCCCGGCGCTGCTGGACGAGCTGACCGCGGCCGGCGAGGTCACGTGGACGGGCTGCGGCTCCCTGGCGGGCGGTGACGGCTGGATCGCCCTCGCGCCGACGGACGTCGCCGACCTCCTGCTGCCGGACCTGGTGCCCGAGGCCGCACCCGACTCGCCGCTGCACACCGCGGTGGTCGAGGCCCTCGCCGGCGGCGCGCTGTTCTTCCGCCAGGTGGTGGACCGCGTGTCGCTCCAGGGCCCGACGACCGACCCGGAGGTCGTGGGCGCCCTGTGGGACCTGGTGTGGGCGGGCCTCGTCACCAACGACACCCTCGCCCCGCTGCGCGCCCTGGTCGCCGGCGGCGGCACCGCGCACAAACCCCGCCGCGCCGCGCCGCGCGGCCGGTACGCGCGGATGCGCACGGGCCGCCCGGACATGCCCAGCCGCACGGGCCCGCCGACGGTCGCCGGCCGCTGGTCCCTGGCCGTCGTGCCCGCCACCGACCCGACCCGCCGGGCGCACGCCCGCGCCGAGGCGTTCCTGGAGCGCCACGGCGTCCTGACCCGCGGCGCGCTGGACACCGAGCGCGTCACCGGCGGCTTCAGCGGCGTGTACCGGGTGCTCCGGGCGATGGAGGAGTCCGGCCAGGTGGTGCGCGGCTACGTCGTCGAGGGCCTGGGCGCGGCCCAGTTCGCCGCGCGCGGCGCCGTGGACCGCCTGCGCGCCCTGTCCCGCCCGCCCGGCCAGGAGCACGCGGGCACGCCGGACGCCGCGGTGCTCGCCGCCGCCGACCCGGCCCAGCCGTACGGCGCGGCCCTGGCCTGGCCGGAGCCGCTGGGCGAGGGCAGGCACCGGCCGGGCCGCAAGTCCGGCGCGCTCGTCGTCCTGGTCGACGGCGTGGCCGCGCTGTACGTGGAGCGGGGCGGCCGGTCGCTGCTCTCGTTCACCGAGGACGAGACCGCCCTGCACGCCGCCGCGGGCGCGCTGGGCCGGGCGGTGCGCGACGGCTGGCTGGGCCGGCTGGCCGTGCAGCGGGCGGACGGGGAGGTGGCGCTGGGCTCCCGGCTGGCGACCGTCCTCCAGGAGGCAGGCTTCCGGGCCACGCCGAAGGGCCTGCGCCTGCGGGCGTGACCCGGGACGGTCGGGCAGCGGGTGGACCACAGCTCGCTCCGCCCCGTGGCGGCTACTCGAGTCGGGTCAGTCCTTTCCTCGCCAAGCGCTCGAGCGTGGCTGCGGCGTCGACCGGCACGAGGGCCGTCGTCGGCGGCATCGAGAGATCGAGCATGCGGTTCTCCGTCACCACCAGGAAGCGCCTCGTCTTCTCCAGGTAGACCGCATCGTCGCCGCACTCGTTGACCTTCCGCGCCGTCTCCCCGGCGCTCCGGAGGTAGAAGCTCTTCAGGTTCTCGTACTGCAGTCGTGCGTTCTGCGGTGACTCGTGGACGCTGAACCCGACCGAGAGGCCGGACCCGTTGGCATCGGTGTACGGGCACACGTAAGCGGCCTGCTCGTTGCCGGCGATGTCCGTCCCGGTGGAACCGAACGGGTTCGCCGTTCGCACAGGAGCCCCGAACTCGGCGGCGACGTCCTGGCTCGTCACGAGCAGGCAGGGGTTTCGCTCATCGGGGAGGTCCGCCACTCCGGGGTCCTGCTGCCCCGGTGTGACGTCCAGCCAGTCATCGTCGACCCACTGGTACGACCTGCCCCCGGTCGGCGCGGTCGTCTGGAAGGGCTTGCCCCCGTCGTCGACCGAGACGACCTCCTCCTCCCCATCGACGCTCAGCACGAGATCGATCCTGTACGACCAGTGTCGCGACTGCGTGAAGGCCGCGAAGTCGAACACCAGCGTTTCCCCGGCGGGCACCGGCAACGACACGAAGGTCTCCTCGCTCGCCTCGTCGAAGTCGCTGCCCCAGCCGGTCTTCTTCGTGTCCAGGTTGATCCCGAGCACCCGCGGCCCACCGCCCCGGCCCGGACAGGTGGCGATCGCTCCCGGAGCCGGGTCCCGGGATTCGGCTGTCGGCTTCGGTTGCACGGCCTTCAGCTCCACACTTCGCCCCGGGGCCGCGTAGACGCTGATCCGGCCGACTGTGGCGTTGACGTCCACGCCCCCCTTGCCGCGTGCCCACTTGTGCCGCCCGTCGCAGGAATCCAGCCCATCCGGGGGTTTTCCGATTTCCCGGATCGGCGAGGTGAACAAGTACTCCCCGCCGATCCCCTCCATGCTCTTGTTCAGGACGATCAGTTGATCGCGGTCCAGTTCCGCGTCCACCCGGTACTCGTCGGCGAACGCCTTGTGCACAACATCGACAAGACGGTCACCGATTCCGGTGAAGAACGCCGTCGCCAGGACGGCCAGCAAGGCGGTTACCTGAACCAGAACCTTCTTGTACCAGGGCTTCTTCGTTTCCCGACCGTTGACACCCTCGCCCTCGTCCTGGTGCGACGACTGCCCGTCCTGAGTTCCACCCCTGGCCACGACGCCTCCGAAGATCGCTGTCGATCACCGGAGCGGGAGTACCCGAAAAGCTATCGGAGCAACCAAGAGCATTTATTTACGATAAATGCGGAAAGCTTCGGGCGAAAGCCGATCCCCTGGCGGGACGGAATCATCAGCGGAACAGGGAGCTGTAGGCGTTGAGGGCCGGCTGCCCACCCAGGTGGGCGTAGAGCACCGTCGACCCCTTGTCGATCTCCCCGGTCTCCACGAGCTGGACGAGCCCCGCCAGGGACTTGCCCTCGTAGACCGGGTCGGTGATCATGCCCTCCAGCCGCGCGCCCAGCCTCATGGCGTCCACGGTGGACTCGCCCGGCACGCCGTAGACGCCCTCGTGCCACCGGTCGTCGAGGACCACCTCCGACTCGGCCACCTCCACGCCCAGCAGGTCGGCGGTGTTCCGCGCGATGCGCAGCACCTGGTTGCGGGTGTCGCAGGGCTCGGCCGAGGCGTCGACGCCGATGACCTGCCGGCCGCTCCCGGCGAACCCGGCGACCATCCCGGCCTGCGTGCTGCCGGTCACCGAGCAGACGACGACCGTGTCGAAGTACACCCCCAGCTCGGCCTCCTGCCGCTCGACCTCGGCGGCCCAGCCCGCGAAGCCCAACCCGCCGAGCGGGTGGTCGGACCCGCCCGCCGGGATCGGGTACGGCGTGCCGCCCGCCGCGCGGACGTCCTCGACGGCCTGCTCCCACGCGGGTTTCACGCCGATGCCGAAGCCCGCCTCCACGAGCCGCACCTCCGCGCCCATGAGGCGGGACAGCAGGATGTTGCCCACCCGGTCGTACACCGCGTCGGGCCAGTCGACCCAGCTCTCCTGCACCAGCACGCACTTCAGCCCGGCCCGCGCCGCCGCCGCCGCGACCTGGCGGGTGTGGTTGGACTGCACGCCGCCGATGGAGACGAGGGTGTCGCAGCCGGTGGCCAGCGCGTCGGCGACGAGGTACTCCAGCTTGCGGGTCTTGTTGCCGCCGTGGGCGAGGCCGGAGTTGCAGTCCTCGCGCTTGGCCCACACCGACGCGCCGCCGAGGTGGCGGGTGAGCCGTTCCAGGGGGTGCACCGGCGACGGGCCGAACGTCAGCGGGTAGCGGGGGAAGTCGGACAGCGCCATCTCAGTTCTCCTCCAGCAGGTCGAGCAGGGTCGCCCAGTTGCGCTCGACGAGCCGGGACGCCAGGTCGGCGTCCCCGGCGGCGCAGGCGGCGGTGATCTCGTCGTGCATGGCCACCGAGTGGCGGCCGGTGGGCGCGGCGAAGCGCAGGCGCTCCAGCCGGCGCACGAGCGGCGTGTAGCGCTCGATCGTCGCGACCACCGCGAAGTTGTCGCCGCGCCGCACGGTGACGGCGTGGAAGGCGTCGTCGGCGGCCAGCGCGGCGGACGCGTCCCCGGTGGCGAGCGCCTGCGCGAACGCCGCGTTGGCCGCGCGCATCGCGTCGAGGTCGGCGGGCACGAGCCGGGGCACGGCGAGGCGCGCGGCCAGCGCGTGCATGGCCTGCACCACGACGTGCGCGTCCCGCACGGCGGCGGTGTCCAGCGGGGTGACGCGGGTGTAGCTGTGCGGCTTGGTCTCGACCAGGCCCTCGTCGGTCAGCCGGGCCAGCGCCTCCCGCACGGGGGTGCGGGACAGGCCGAGGCGCTCGGCGAGGTCGACGTCCTTGATCGGCGCGCCGGGCGCCAGGTCGCCGCCCAGGATCGCCTCGCGGATCGCGCTCAGCGCCTGGTCCCGGTACAGCTCCCGACTGATATATTGCATATCGGCACCCTAGACGACGGGACCCCGAAGTCACAGCACCGGTTTTCCCGGGGTCACCCCCGACGCGCGGGCTCCGCGGGCAGCCGCCGGACGGAGCGCACCGTCAACACCGATGGGACGCTCACCAGGACGACCAGCGCGCCGGTCACGAGCACGGTCCCCGGGCCGACGCGTTCGGCCGCGGGACCGGCCAGTGCCATGCCCACCGGCACGGCGGCCAGGCCGACGACGGTGGAGAAGCCGGTGGCGCGGGCGATGAGGTCGACGGGCACGTGCACCTGCCGGGCGGTGGTGGTGAACACGGCGTAGAGGGCCGCCTGCACCCCCGCCGGGACGGCCGCTGCGACGAGCACCGGCACCGGCGCGCCGACGGCGAGCAGGACCGGCAGCGGCACCAGGGCGAGGGGCGCGGTCACGGCGACCCGCAGCGGGTACCGGGGTCGCCACCGCAGGGCGACCGCGGCGCCCAGCAGCGCGCCGACCGCGTAGCCGTTGCCGACGAACGCCCACGCCAGCGGCCCGCCCAGGCGCTCCTCGGCGATGACCGGGCCGAGGACCAGGTACGGCGAGAGGCAGGCGCCGTTGACGACGGCGAGCTGCACGGTGGTGGCCTGCAACCAGGGGCGGGAGCGGAAGTCGCGCCACCCGTGCCGCACGGCGTCGAGCAGCGCCGGCCGCGGCGGCACCGGCCGGTCGGGCACCTTCAGCGCGACGAGCGCGGCGGCGCTGACCGCGAACGTGGCGGCGTCCACGGCGAAGGACGCGCCCGCGCCGACCGTCTCCACCAGCGTCGCCGACAGCACCGGCGCGAGGATCGTCGCGGCGTTCTGGGCGGTGGTGACCAGGGCGTTGGCCTGGCCGCGCCGCTCCTCGGGCACCACGTCGGCGACCAGGGCCGCCGCGGCGGGCTCGAAGAAGGCGCTCGCCGCGCCCGCGACCGCCTGCAACGCGGCCAGGTGCCACAGGGTCGCGGTCCCGGTGAGCAGCAGCACGGCCGTCAGCCCCTGCGAGGCGCAGCGGACGACGTCGGCGGCGAGCATGACGAGCCGGCGCGGCGCCAGGTCGCCCACCACCCCGCCGACGAGCGTGAGCACCACGACCGGCAGCCGGCCGGCGAGCACGACCAGCCCCACCTCGGTGAGCGAGGCCCCGAGCCGCACCGCGCCGAACGCGAGCGCGAGGGTGATCAGGCCGTCACCGAGGTGGGACGACGTCCGGGCGAGGAAGTACCGGCGGAACGCCGGGTCGCGCAGCGGGGCGGGCACCGGGCGGATCACCCGCCCACCCTGCCGGCCCCCACCGACGACGAGCGCTCAGCGGGGCGTCAGCACGCAGAACTCGTTGCCCTCGCGGTCGGTCAGCACGACCCACGGCACGTCGGCCTGCCCGACGTCCGCCCGCGTCGCGCCCGCCGCCTCGACCCGCGCCACCTCGGCCGCCTGGTCGTCGTCGGCGAACGGCGCGACGTCGAGGTGCACGCGGTTCTTGCCGCTCTTCGGCTCGGCCACGCGGACGAACTCCAGCCACGGCCCGGCCTCCCGGCGCAGCGACGCGAAGCGCGGGTCCTCCCGCTCCACCGGCAGGCCGGTCGCCCCCGCCCAGAACGCGGCCTGCGCGACCGGGTCGAGCGCGTCCACCACGACCGCGGCCACCGGACCGTTGGCGGCGTACACCTCCCGGGGTTCCAGCACGCAGAACTCGTTGCCCTCGGGGTCGGCCAGCACCACCCACGGCACGTCGCGCTGCCCGACGTCGACGTGCCGCGCGCCCAGCCCGAGCGCGCGCTCCACGATCGCCGCCTGGTCCTCGGCCGACGACGACGCGAGGTCCAGGTGCACGCGGTTCTTGCCCTCCTTCGGGTCGGTCACCGGCACGATCACCAGCTCCAGCCCGGCGGCCACCGCCACGTCGACCTCGCCGCCCTCCTCCTCGAAGACCACCTCCGTCCGCAGCAGCGCCGACCAGAAGCGGCCGAGCGCGGCCGGGTCGGCGGAGTCGATCACCACAGAGGTCCACCTCGTGCTCATGGTGCGAAGGTAACGTCTGCGCCATGGCGGAGTTGGTGCTCGGTCCGGTGCTCAGGCACGTCGACTCCACGTCGGCCACTCTCTGGGTGGAGACGGACACGGGGTGTGAGGTCGAGATCGCGGGACACCGCGCGGCCACGTTCCAGGTGGGCGAGCAGCACTTCGCCCTGGTGGTGGTGGAGGGCCTGGAACCGGGCACCACCACCCCCTACGACGTGCGGATCGGCGGCGACGTCGTGTGGCCGCCGCCGGAGTCGCCGTTCCCCGCGCCGATGATCCGCACGGGTCCGGTGCGGCGGATGCTGTTCGGCTCCTGCCGCGCCGCGAAGGCGATCCCCAACCCCACCAAGGCGGACAAGCTCGGCGTGGACGCGCTGGACTCGTACGCGCTGCGGATGAAGGACGAGCCGGTCGAGCGCTGGCCCGAAGCGCTCGTGCTGCTGGGCGACCAGGTGTACGCGGACGAGCCGACGCCGCGGATCACGGAGTGGCTGGCGGAGCGGCGGCCGGAGCCGGCGGGCGAGGTGGTGTCGTTCCGCGAGTACGCCGAGCTGTACCACGAGTCGTGGGCCGACCCGGAGATCCGCTGGCTGATGTCGGTGGTGCCGACGTCGATGATCTTCGACGACCACGACGTGCGCGACGACTGGAACACCTCCCGCACCTGGCGGGAGCAGATGGCGACCAAGAGGTGGTGGCCCGAGCGCATCCGCGCGGGGCTGGCGTCGTACTGGGTGTACCAGCACCTGGGCAACCTGTCGCCGGACGAGCTGACGCGCGACCCGCTGTACCAGAAGGTGCGCACGACGGGCGGCGACGTGCAGCAGCTGCTGGAGGACTTCGCCGAGGAGGCCGACCAGGAGGTGGACGGCCACAAGTCGACGCGGTGGAGCTACAAGCGCGACTTCGGCCCGATCCGGCTGCTGGTGATCGACACCCGCAGCGGGCGCATCCTGTCCGGCCCGGAGCGGCTGATGGTCGGCAACGGCGAGTTCGAGTGGATCGAGGAGAACGCCACCGGCGACTTCGAGCACCTGCTGATCGGCTCCTCGCTGCCGTGGCTGATGCCGCACGGGTTGAGCCACCTCCAGTCGTTGAACGAGCGGATGGCGGGCCTGCCGGGCCTGCGCGGCCGGATCGGCGAGAAGGTGCGCCAGGTGTCGGACCTGGAGCACTGGCCCGCCTTCCGCGCGTCGTTCGAGCGGTTGGCGCGGCTGCTGGAGCGGGTCGCGAAGGCCGAGGACGCGCCGGGCACGGTGTGCGTGCTGTCCGGCGACGTGCACCACAGCTACGCGGCCCGCGCGTCGTTCGCGTCGAAGGTCGACGCCAAGGTCTACCAACTGGTGTGCTCGCCGGTGCACAACGACCCGCCGTGGATCTTCCGCCCCGCGTTCCGCCTGTCGTGGTCGAAGCCGATCGCGCGGGCCCTGCGGTGGTTGGCGGACCGCCGGGGCATCTCGCCGGACCCGGTGGCGTGGCACAAGCTGAGCGGCCCGCACTTCGGCAACTCGGTGGGCATCCTGGAGTTCGAGGGCCGCGAGTCCCGCTTCCGCCTGGAGACCGCGTTCACGGACGGCCTGCGCGAGGTGACGTCGATCACGCTGTAGGCAGGCCGGTCACGGCGTGGGCAGGTCGAGCACGGCCTTGCCGTGCAGCCGCCTGCCCACCAGCGCGGCCACGGCGTCCGCCGCGTCGTCCCAGCCGCCGCGCCAGGCGATCCCCGGGTCCAGCTCGCCGGTCGCCACCAGGCCGGCCAGCCAGGTCAGCTCCTCGACCATGCTCGTCCCGTCCACCAGGAAGAACGTGGTGATCACGCGGTCGTGCGCGCCCATCCCCTCGAACGCGCCGGGCGGGAAGTCGCTGCCCTCGCCGGAGGACCGCCCGACCGACACGAGGACGCCGCGCTCGGCGAGCCGGGCGTGGGCCGCCACCAGCTGCGCGCCGCCGACGAGGTCGACCACGCCGTGCACGTGCCCGTCGAGGTCCTCCGGTCCGCGCACGACCTCGTGCGCGCCCAGGGCGCGCAGGGCGTCACCGTGCCGCCCGGGATCACCGGTGGACGCGACGACGTGCGCCCCGCCCCGCCGCGCCAGCTGCACGGCGTAGCGCCCCACGCCCCCGGTGGCCCCGGTGACCAGCACCCGCCGCCCGAGGATCGGCCCCAGCCGGCGCAGCGCCCGCAACGCGCTCGCCCCGGCCACCGGCACCGTGCTCACCGCGCCGGGGTCCGCGCCCTCCGGCACCGCGCCGAGCAGGCGGGTGTCCACGGCCCGCAGCTCGGCCCACGCCCCCGCGAGGCCGAGGGTGACGACGGGTGTGCCGACCGCGGGACCGGTGCCGTCGGCGGCGGCCCGCTCGACGACGCCGGCGGCGTCCCAGCCGGGCACGACGCCGGGTTCGGCGCCCGCCAACCCCGTCACCTCGCCGCTGTTGAGCGAGGTCGCGGTCACCCTCACCAGCACCTCGCCGGGGCCGGGGACCGGGTCGGGGACCTCGGCGGGGCGCAGGCCGCCGGGCGCGGTCGGGTCGGTGGTCAAAGCGCGCATGGAACACCCTCCACAAAAAGTGCCACTCAGTGGCATAAGCCTACGGGAGGCACCCGGTGCTCGACTACCCTGACCCCGTGACCACCCCGCGACCGCCGCTGCGCGAGCGCAAGAAGCAGCACACGCGCGACGCGCTCGTCGCCACCGCCCTCGACCTGTTCACCGAGCGCGGTTTCTCCGGCGCCACGCTCGACGAGCTGTGCGACGCGGTGGACGTGTCGAAGCGGACGTTCTTCCGCTACTTCGGCAGCAAGGAGGACGTGGCCACCGCGACCAGCCAGGACATGTGGGCGCGCTTCCTCGACGAGCTGCGCGCCGCCGACCCGGCGGCCGAACCGCTGATCGCGGTGCTGCGCGACGCCCTGCTCGCCGCCGTCGCCGCCATGCCCGCCACGTGGGCCGACCGCGTGCTGGCCGAACGGCGGCTGGCCGCGCGGACCCCGTCGATGGAGGCGCACGGCCTGTACTTCTGCGAGCGCACCAGCCGGGCGGCGCTGGAACTCCTGCACGACCGCCCGCGCCTGCCGGACGCCCTCACGACCCGCCTGGCGCTGGAGGTCCTCGTCGCCGCCTTCCACGTCGCCGTGGAGGCGTGGTCCTCCCAGGACGGACGACCGTCCCGGGAGGACTTCGCCGCGCACGTCACCAGGACGTTCGACGCGCTGCCGCGCGCCCTGGCCTGACGCGCCCTACTTCGTGGCCAACCGCAGCAACGCCCACAGCTGCGCGATGGCGTCGTGGTCACCGGTGGGGGGCGGCAGCTCGCGGTCCGGGATGCGGCCCCACAGCCAGCGGTAGAGCTGCATCGGCGTGCCGCTGACCTCGCCGTCCGCCGAGGACGCCTCGTCGGGCAGCAGCATCCCCGCCGTCGCGGGTTCCGGCCCCGCCGCGGCGATCCACGTCCGCGACGGCGTGCGCACCGCCACCGACCCCCGCCGCGTGCCCCGCACGCCGAGGAGGTCCAGCCGGTGCCCCAGCCACAGGGTCAGCACCTCGTCGATGCCGTCCTCGGCGACGTCGTCGTCCACCGGGTCCACCGGCAGCCCCGCCGCCGACTGCACGTCCATCCGGTGCACGGTGGACTCGTGCGCGAGCCGCCTCGCCCAGAACGCGGCCGTCCGCTCGGCGGGCCACCACGTCTCGCAGAAGTCGTCCGGGTCACGCACCCGCAGCGCCCGCACCAGCGCGGGCACGCCGGTGCGCACGTACTCCTCCAGCGGCTGCCCGCGGCCGGGGTCCTGCTGCCACACCAGGGGTTGCCTGCCCTCCCTCAACCAGGTCGACACCATCCGGTAGGTGCTGCCGACGTGCCGGGCCGTCTCGCCCAGGTTCAGACCGGGGCACGCGGGCACCTGGCGTTCCGGGCGCTGCCCGGCCACCGAGGCGGCCAGGCGTTCGGCCTCCAGTTCGACGACGTCGATCAGGCGGTCGTACTCGACCAGTCCCCTGCTCACTGTGTCCTGTCCTCGTAGGTGATCTCGTGGACCAGCTCGGTGAACCGCGCCCGTTCGGCGCGCGAGGTCGTCGGCGGCTCTCGGCGCACCCGCCGACGCCGGCGGGAGGGGGAGGCGGGGAAGGGCGAAGTCATCTCGCGGCCTCCTCGCGGCGTCGGGACGGCGACGACCGCCGCGGGGAGACGGCGGCACTTGGTGGTGG
>NZ_JBPKJK010000150.1:0-21151 GCF_051756985.1 Saccharothrix sabaoui | reverse complement strand
GAAACCGCAGGTGATCGGCTCGCCGGTCGCCACCGTCAACGGCTCGTGAACCGTAAGTGGGCCCCGCCGCCCTCGAAGCGGCCTACCGCCGACGGCCGGCTCTTCTCCGGCAAACGGACCGGCTTAGGCCAAGCGGGCCGAGGTCGTGCGGCGGTAGCGGGCAGGAGGGGTCAGGCAGACCGCCGCCTTGAACTGGCGGGCGAACACCGGGCGGTCGCGGAAGCAGGCACATGAGGTTCCCCCCCGGTCGCTCGGAGGCTTTGATCCTCACCCTCCCCCAACTGCCGTACGTGTCGCCCATCGCATCACCGTGGTTTACTGGGTGGTGTCGAGGCGGTCGAGTTGCTGCTCGACGCGTGTGGCGTCGTCATCACGGCCTTGTTGCCGGTACAGCCGCAGGAATCCCTGCCATACGGTGCGGGCCTGCTCGTGGTGTCCGAGAGCGGTTTGAGGGTGTCCGAGGCCGTCGAGGGTGTTCGCGGTTTCGAAGTGGTAGCCGAGATCGCGGAATAGGGCCAGTGCTTGGTGGTAGTGCTCGACGGACAGCGTGTGGTGGCCGCTGTGGTGTTCGATGTAGCCGAGGCTGTCCACCCGTCCGTTCGCCCTGCTCACGCAACTCAAGACCAATCGAACCGTGCGTTCCCGCAGCTCAGATTAGTACTTCCTCGGTGGTGCCATAGCTCCTTACCCTTCCAGGTATCAGAGCCTCCACTCGACTCGGGGCGATCCACTCCAGCACCCATGACCTCGTGCTGGAGGACATCGTCATCCGCATGGAACGCTCCGGTGCCGTGCGCAGCTTCCACCCGGATGGGACCGAGGCGTTGGACTTCGGTGACGGCGTGGTGGAAACCGGGACGTACAACGACCACTCACTGACCGGACACCTACACCGGAAAGATCGAGTACCGCTACGAAGCCGACGACGGCACGGTCCACCTGGATATAACGTCCGTGGACATCCCCAGACGCCGCGAAGTCGACGGAACCCTGATCAGCGAGAAGACCCTGAACAGCTTCACCAAGACCACCGCGGAGGACAGCTTCACCTGCTCGGCGGACCGACTGGTACTCGAAGGTGAAACGACCTCCGAGTACACCCGGCTGAACGGGGGTTGACGTCCGCAGTGGGACCGCCGCGGATGACACCGGGGTGGTCCTGCGAAGCTGCGGGTGGCTGTGAGGTTGTCAGCTCGGAAGGAGCGGGTTCAGCCATCGCCCTCGACCAGCCCTGGTCGCCAGCGAGACCACGCCCAGAGAACCGGTCAGCGCCGCCGCGGCCGCCGCCCCTGCCCGTCCAATGGCCCCCTTCACCTGGGTGATGTCGAGCGCCGTCGCGGCGGTCATGACGAAGGCGAACAGCAGCAGCTTGGCCGTCTGGACCCGGCTGTAGCCCGGTCGTCGCCGATGTGGTCGACCATGCGGTCGCGCAGCTCGTCCGGTGAGGTGTCCGACCTGTCGTCCACTTCCATATCCGTTCCGACACCGGCCGGAGCCGGGACCCGTCAAGCGTCGTGCCACATCATCGCTGGTGTGCCCTGTCGCAGGACGTGCAGGCGGTGACGAAGCACGATGGCGGCTTCGCTGTCGCCGTGGTCGGTGCGGCGGATGAAAGAACCAAGTGTGTGCAGGTCTCGAAGGGCGTGCAGGGTCGGCAGGCCCGTCCAGTCGCGCAGGTCGTAGCCGTACGCCTGGGCGAAGCGGTCCAGCTCGACGGTGGTGCGGCCCATGCGGATGCCCTGGTAGGTGTTGGCCAAATCGAGTTCGCGCGGGCCTACGGCGGTTTCGTCCCAGTCACCGAGCCGCCACAGACCACTGGTCGTGTCGAGGAGCAGGTTGCCGGGGTAGGCGTCGCCGTGCAGGTGGCCGTGGCCGAGTGGGAAGTCGAGTTCGGCGTAGTTACCCAGCAGGGAGCTGGCCGTGTCGGTGAGCCAGGCACGGTCATCGGGAGTCAGACAGGCTGCGGTGGTAATGGTCGCGTAGAGGGAAGCCAAGGGACGGTAGATGGGCAGGACGACCGGGGGCGGCGGCAGTCGGTGCAGCTCGTGCAGGAGATGGCCGAGTTCGGCTGGGTCGGGCTGGACAGGCGTGCCGGGTTGGGGGTAATGGGTCCAGAAGGTGACGGTGCGCCTGTCGTCGGTGATTGGTCGGCCGCCTGGCAGCGGGGCCGTGGCGGGGAAGCCTCGACCGGTCAGCCAGCTGGCGATCGTCACCGAGCGCGCGGCGGCGGCCGGGTCGCCGGTGTGAACGCGGGCGATGGCATCGACAGCCGGCAGCAGGTAGACCGCAGTGGCGTGTTGATGCAGCAGCCGCAGTCCGCTGGTGTCCAGACCCAGCTCGTGGGCGGCGCGCTCCACCAGGAGTTCGGTGGGTTCCTCGTCAGGGTGCGGTGCGGTCACCCCTCGAATCTAGCGAGCGCACCGCCGTGGGTGCGTCGAGCAGGTCGTCGAGCAGTTCGTGAGCACGTCGAGCGCCTGCGACTGCGGTAAGCAACCCGCGTGTGCGATGGACCGCCAAGGGCAGTTGTGCGATGCGTTCGCCGGGCTGGAGTCGCCGCAGTGGTTGCAAGGCCGCCGAGGCGGCGTCGAGGTCCCGGTCGAGCAGGTGGCTGTGGGCGAGTACGACGCGGGCGAGTGCCACATCGCCGTAGGAACGTTCCTGTTCGGGTGCTCCGGCGTAGGCGGTGAGCGCGTCGTCTGCGTGGCGGCGTGCCGGTGCGGCGTCACCGAGCAGGTCATGCGTGCCGGCCCGGTAGTAGGCTGCTTTGGCTCGGGGGAAGGTGAAGATGCCGCCGAAGGCGCTGACCTCGTCGTGCTGCTCGGGCAGCGAATCCAACTCGTCCAGGCGCCGTAGCGCGTCGCGGGCTCGGGTGACGTTTCCTGTTCGGGCGCTTGCCCGCGCCTCCAGGGCAACGGTGCGTCGCATGGTCTGAGGACCTACCGCGTCTAGTGAGCCGGAGTCGAGGAATCTCAACGCTGCGGCGGGCGTGGAACTCCATTCCAGGGCCAAGGCAGCGCTGCCACGCGTCCAGACGCGCAGGGCGTCGCTGTCAGCGGCTTCGGCGCAGCGTTCGGCGGTGTGCAACTGGATGCGGGCGGAGGCGTGATCGCCGAGGTTCTGCGAGGCGGAGGCCAACAGCAGGCATCCGATCCCGGCCACGGCATAGGCGTCGCGGAGCTGGCGGGGCCGTACACCCCGCCGGATCAGGGCGAATGTGGTGTCGCGGGCATCGACGATGTGCCTGAGTAGATCCACCGCAGGGGTGTGGACGTAGGCGGTGGCCAATTCCGCCAGCGCGACTCCCAGCCAGTCGAGGTCCGGGTTGTCCGCCGTTGCGGTCGCCAGCACCGAGCCGAAGTCGACCGCACGCTGTGCCGCCGCGGACATCAGCCTCTGCACGTCGGCCTGCCGCGCGTCAGCCGGATGCATCTCCATCGACCGGCCGCCCAGTAGAACAGCGTCGTATAGCAGCGCTTCGCCTGGTGGTTCTTGACTGCCGCCTGTCGGTACTCCACCCGCCGCGTCGGCTGGTGGTGTGGTGGGCATGTGGAACCAGAGGTGGTGGTGGGGGATGCGGAGGAGTTGGGCCCAGCGGGTGAGTTTGGTGAGGTCGTTGACGGGTTCGCCGTTCTCGATCCGGCTCAGGCGTGTGGAGGAGAGGCTGATCCAGGCTGCGGCGGTGGCTTGTTGGATGGGCTGTCCGTGGTGGGGATGTTTGCGGTAGGCGCGGATGACGGCGCCGATGTCGCGGGCGGCCAGGGCGGCGCGCAGGTCGGGGTGGTTCCAGAACTCGGCGGGGACCTCGGGTGGTTCGGCGGGGTGGCGGCGTCCGGCTCGGGTGCACGGACCGCATCGGTCAGTGCGGTTGTCACGGGCGAGTCGAGTGCCACAGGCGCAGCGTCGCACCGCGTCAGTGGTGTCCACGATGACCACCTCCTTCAAGCACAGGCCGCGCATCTGGACGGTCGGTGTCGACGCTGTGCGTACACCTGGTGTCCGTGTCGTCTGTGTGGCTGTCGGACGGGTTGAATGTCGATCGGTTTCTCGTCGGTGGCTCCGAGGTGTCGGCTTGATCTTCGCCCTGCGATGCTGGCGTTGCCAATGTCGAACCGGTGGTGTAAATCAGCGCTGCCAGGCGCCCCAGCCGTTCCAGCGTTTACGGAGGGTGGGAGCTTGGTCTGAATCGCGTTTCCATAGTTGGATACGGTAATCGTCCATGCCGTCCACTCCCTGGGTCGCCTGCTCGTAGCCGCGGCCGGCGATTCGGGCGCGATACTTGCCGGTGGGCACTTCGCATGGAATGGGCGGTCGTCCGCCCGAGCCTTCGAACGACAGGATCCCGTCCGATACGTCAAGGTCCACGTCGACGACGTGGTCCCAATCGGCGTCGTCGAGCGAGGGTTCGTCGGCCCACGTCTCGACCCGCATCGGCGCTGTGAAGTTCCACTCCACTGGTGTGACGAGGTCGATGAGTCCGGCGGACGTGCCGACGTAGCGGCCCGACCGGTGGGCGTCGTCGAGGGCGCGCAGGACCGCGTTGTGTCCGTCCGGGTCGCTCGCCCAGGGAGCGGCCGAGTAGATGTAGACCTGGCCGTGGCTGATCTCGACTTCCAGGCTAGTCGCCGTCGCAGGCTGGTTCATCAGCAGGCCGACTCCTCTGCGATGTCGGTACCCGTGTAAGGGCCTTGAGCAATCTTCGTCGGATGGATGATAGCCACCAGGAAGCTGTCGCCGTCGTTGATCCCGAGCGCACCGTAATGGGCACGCAGCGTGCCCCCTTGGCAGGCATTCTCCCGAGGGGGAACCTCCATTTCGAGTGCGCCTTGTCCGCCCTCCCGGGTGCTCGCGAAGGGGTATTCGTCACATTGTCCGCCGTGAGGGCGGGGGAAGGTGCGAAGGCAGACCTGTTTGCGGTTTTCCGGTTCGGCGGCGGAATCCTTGGTCAGCACGCCTGGTTTTCCGGCACGCCACGCTTCGGAGACGTTACGGGTGATAAACGGCATTTTCGCCGCGTCGAGGACGACGAACTTCAGATCGTCACATGCCTGTGCGGCCAGACTCTGCTTGGGCGTGCACTTGTCCACCTGTGCCGATGCCGACGCGGCGACCATGAACTGCACGTCCCCCTCGCCCACGAGTTCGACCCCGCCTGCGAGCGGGTTAACCTCCGCAAGCCAGCCCAGCCCCGATTCGACCGCCTCGGGTGCGACAACGAACGCCGCCGCGGCGAGTACGACCAGCGGTAACACCGCGCCTATGGACTTGGTCCCCACACAGTCCCCTTGATCGTTGTAACGTGATGCGAGCGTGGCATAACCAACAGTTGGTGTCCCCGTTTGCATGGTCGGGTCCACCATTCGGCGGACAGGCGCCCCCTGTGGCGACGTCCGCCCCGCGTTCCGCCTCGGGACGGGGTTCGCCACGATGGTGATCATGCGCGCTCTGGTACTTGGCGGGTCCTGGTTCCTCGGCCGGGCCGTGGTCGACGCGGCACTGGAGGCCGGGCACGAGGTGACGACCTTTCGGCGCGGCCTGAACGGCGAGGACGCCAACGGTGTCCACGTGGTACGCGGGGATCGCACCAGCCTGGAGGACCTGGCCCGGCTGGCGTCGCACGGGCCGTGGGACGTCGTGATCGACACCTCCGGGTACGCGCCGCGCGAAGTGCTCGCGTTGGCCCACCTCCTGGAGCCGGTCGCGGACCGGTACGTGTTCGTCTCCTCCATGTCGGCCTACGCCGGCTGGCCGATCGAGCCGTTGACCGAGTCGTCCCCGGTGCTGGAGTGCCTGCCCGACGCGGACGGGGACTCCGGCTGGGGCAGCTGTCGACGGTCCTGAGGTGTCGTCTTGATCGTTTCCCTGCGATGATGACCACAGTTGATGAGGGATAGGAGCTGAGATGGCCGCGACCAGCGTCGAGACGGTTTTTCGGGCTCTTGACGGCCTTCAACTTCGGGGCACGATCGTGACACCTGAAGCGACGTCGAGTCATGCGATTGTTCTCGTCCACGGTGGCGGCGTCACCCGCGAGGAGGGCGGATTTTTCGGGCGTTTGGCGGACGGTCTGGCTAAAGTCGGCGTCGCGAGCTTGCGTTTCGACTTGCGAGGCCACGGCCAAAGTGACGGACGTCAGCAGGACGTGACGCTGTCCGCGATCCTCAATGACATCCGTGTCGCGTTGCGGCATGTCCGGGAAGTGGCCGGTGTCGAAACGGCGAGCCTGCTCGGCGCAAGTTTCGGGGGCGGTATCTGCGCTTATTATGCGGCCAAGCGGTCCGACGAGGTGGAGCGTTTGGTACTGCTCAACCCTCAACTGGATTACAAGAAGCGGACGATCGACAGCCGGGACTACTGGTCCGATGACTATCTGGACGACGACACGTCCCAACTGTTGGTCGAGCAGGGGTACATCGACTTCACGCCCACCTTCCGGCACGGGCGGGCCCTGCTCAACGAGGTGTTCTGGCTGAGTCCGCACCTGTCGCTGGGCGAGATCACCGCGCCGACGCTGATCGTGCACGGCACCAAGGACACCTTCGTCCCGGTCGAGTCGTCACGCTGGGCCGTGTCCCAGTTCAGTGCCGAGCACCGGTTGGTCGAGATCGAAGGCTCGCAGCACGGGTTCGCCGTGCACGACGATCCCGGCTACCTCAACCCCCAGAGCCGGCAGTGGCAGGCATCGGTCGTCCGGACCGTGGCGGAGTGGATCACCGCGGTGTGATGGTGACCGCCGACACCGCTTCGTGAAGTTCTCGCACGGCCGCCCGGGTCTTCCAGGGCTTCAGGGTCTCGACCACCGCCGACAGTTCCTTGAGCGTGCGGTGCGAGTCGGTCTCCTGGGCCAAGGCCAGGGACTTGAGCGCCGTATGGGCTGCTTCGTCGGGTTCGCCTGCCAGGCCCAGCGAGGTCGCCATGAGCGACATGAAGTAGCCGTAGTCACGAGGCGAGAACTCGTGGGCGGACAAGGACGCGCGGTACAGGTCAGCGGCTCGACGCGGGCGCCCGGCTTCGGTGTGGCAGATTGCCGTCTGCATCGTCAGCAGCGTGGCGTTGTAGTGGCCACCGAGGGCTTCCTTGGCGTCGCCGCTGCTGCTCTCGGCGTCCGCCAATAGGGTGTGGGCCTCGTCCAACTTCCGGTCGACTTCCGTGTCGTCCACTCCCAGCATCGCGTGGGCACGGGCCTCCTGCTGGGCAGCCTCAGCCCTCACGCGGACCGGAAGCGACCATGGTCCCGATTGAGCGGCCTGGCTGAGGGTAAGCATGCGCAGCGCGTCACGTTCGTCGTAGGCGGCCTGGGCCTTCTTCAACAGGATGTAGCCCTGCATGGAGGTGTCGTTGACTTCCTGTGCCCATTCGGTCGCACGATCCCGCCAGAATGCGGCGCGCTCGGGCTCCTGGGCGTCCCGGTAGAGCCAGCCGGTGAATTCCGCTGCTTGCGCGCCCATCGACAGGAGTTGACGACGGACGTCGGGTTTCACGTCGCGCGCCACTTGTCGGACGGCTTCCAGGAGTCCGAGCGCGACCGGCAATGTCTTCTTCGGGCCTTGGCGGCCGTCGTCCGCCATGGCCTCGCGGAGTTGGCGGGCGAGATGATCGACCACTTCACCGTTTAGGAAGCGGCGAGGGTTCGCCATCGCTTTGTCCACTTGCGCGATCTCGCCCGGTCCGAGCGCTGGAAACATGAAGACAGCGGTCCCTTGAAGAAGAGAGCGGCGGCTTATCGGCATGTCGCTGTGGGCGACAGGAGCGGCGTTTGCTCCGGACAGGCGAGCCCCGTCCATGATCCACCTATCCAGCAGGGAGGCGAGGTCACGGGTCGTGATGCTCCGCTGGTCCAGCGGCACGAGCACCAGTTGTCCGTCGAGCACCACCTGGAGATGTAGTCCGCCGGAGGGTTGCTCGTGGCGTTGTTCCGGCTGCGCTGTCTGTGAGGGGTCGCCTGCGTCGGGCATCCGGAACCAGAGTAGGTGCTGCGGGATGTGCAGGAGCTGCGCCCAGCGCGCGAGCTTCGTGAGGTCGTTGACGGGCTCGCCGTTCTCGATCCTGCTCAGTCGTGTGGGTGACAAGCCGATCCAGGCCGCGGCGGTCTCCTGCCGGATGGGCCGGGGGTGGTGGGGGTGTTTGCGGTAGGCGCGGATGACGGCGCCGATGTCTCGGACGGTCAGGGCACTGCGCAGCTCGGGGTGGTCCCAGAACTCGGAGGACACCTCGGGGGGTTCGGTCTGGTGACGGCGCCCGGCCCGGGTGCAGGCACCACAGCGGTCGGTGCGGTTGTCGCGGGCGAGCCGGGTGCCGCAAGCGCAGTGACGCACCGCATCGGTGTCGCCTATGACGACCGCCTCCCTCCGGCTCCGACCGAACCCCGGTCAGCCAGGTCACGCTACTAAAACACACCGTAACGGCACTTGCGTTTTTCGCAGATCAACTTGCTGCTACCCGCAACCTCACAAGTGCTAGCCGACGCCACTCTTGGTCATCACGACGGACATGGAATTACAAGCCACCGTCCCCAGCGGAACCGGAGGTGAGGCGGATGTGGATAGCTGCATCGCGAGAACATCACGCGACTGTCGCCTCCGGCGTCTTCGCTACCGGATTGCCCCACATCATCGCACGATGCCCATCACGCGCAACGGTGTTCACCGGATGAAGCGGCCATCTACCAGTGCGCCGCTTCGCGGCGACGATCTCCCTCAGGTCGTCGGCTACGCGCGCGTCAACAGCGCCTTCGACACAGGCGACACCCGCGACACAGGCGACATCCGATGGAGGGACCCGCCGGAGAGGATCCGTCGAACCGTCGCACGGTACTGCCAGCACACTGAGCTGCCGTTGTCACAAGTCGCGGTCGACCGCGACGTGGCCGACGAACGCCTCGGCGGCCGTGTCGGCTCCACTGCGGTCTTGGATGTCGCGACGTTGAGAGGCGCATTCGCGGTCGTGGTTCCGTCCCTGGACCATCTCTCGTCCGACCCCGCCATACGAATGGCGCTCCTCGCGCAGCTAAGCGGAACAGGGGCCCGGATCGTCACGATGGAACCGGATCCCGGTCGGGAAGCGATGATCCGCAACATCGCCTCCCGGCGCCTCATGCAGCCCGCGACGGGATCGCGGACACACAGGCTTCTACTCCCGGCGGGCGCGGGCGGCCGGGAATGCCAGCGAGCGGCGAGGGAGTGCAAAGCGCACATCCCCGAATCGCGCTCACCCGTCGACCGCTCGCCCTTGGGGCTCGTCAACGCCGCTGCGACCCGACCGCCTGCGGCGTACAGGCGAACAGGGCCAGACCGTCGTCGAACGGGACTTGCCGGCACCGAGTCGGGTTCATCTTCATCGGCACAGCAACGGAGCATGTCGTGGACGAGCGGAGAACGATCTCCATCCAGCTATCGAGGGTCAACGCCGACATCGCCCGCTTCCTGGGCCGGTTGGTGGCCGAAGAGGACCCGACCAATACGGTCGAGTACACCGTGTCGCTGGGGCGGGCGGCTCATCTGCTCGGCCTGCACCTCCAACGGACGGCGATCGTCTTGGCGGCCTTTTCCCGCTTCGAGGACTCCGGCCCCGAGTCTGAGGCCGTCGACGACGTCGAAGCCGACGAGGTCGATACCGCATCCTACGAGACGGTGGTCAACGCCGGGATCGACGCTCTGAGTCGGAACCCGCACTTCACGCCCGAACTGCTGAATGAACTCTTCGGAGATGCCGCGAAAGCCGCGATCTCGTCCGCGGCCGAGTCGCCGAAAGAGAACGCGCCGAGAGTGGCCGGCGACCGTGCCGACGGCCACACGAAGCGCGTCCACAACTGATCGATACTGATATTCCCGGTACCGAATAAACGTCTTCGCGCTGTACGAAAACAAGGGGTGCAATGTTCGACAGGGAGATGCTCAGGGGTAGCACGCCCTGGCCCGCTCGCAGAACGCCTGAATCGGTCATCGACGCCCCGGAGCCGGGCTGGCTGGCGACCTACCAGTGCCTCTGGCAGCACTCCTTCACCCTTCGTCTGGCCCGGACGGCTGCCGCGCCTGCGACCTGGCAATGCCGCCGGCATGGCGGCAGACCCGCGACGTTGACCGGCCCCACGCACGGCGCGTTGTGGAACCCAGGCAGCGGATCGTCACGTGCGTCCTCCGAGGGGGAAGGTCGCGGACCGAAGACCGACAGGCCCGGCAGGACGCCGTGGCAGATGCTCCGGGAACGCCGGACCATCCCCGAATTGGAAGCCCTCCTGCGGGAACGGCTGGAATTACTGCATTCCGTCCGACGGTAACGGCGGGGGCGTCTCGCGTCGTCAATGAAATAGCGATGAAATTTCTTACTCCCTGAGGCAAGGGGTGTGCAACGGGGTGGACACTGCGATGCTTATCGACGGGGCGGCATGAATTCAGGGCCCATCAAGGGGAACGGGTTGGGTGGGATCGTGCATGGCTCGGCCGTGCAGGCGGGCAGCATCGACATGCTCAACCTCCACAACCCGTCCGCAGGTGCCGCGGCGGTTGTTCCGTGGCAGTTGCCACCGGGCATGCGGGTGTTCACCGACCGGGAGCGCGATCGTGAGCGGTTGAGCCTCCTGCTGCCCACAGTCACCGACGCCGATGCAGCGGTGGGGGTGGGCCCGGTGATGGTGGGTCTGCACGGCCCGGCGGGGATTGGGAAGACCGCGTTGGCGGTGCGGTGGCTCTCGGAGTTGCGTGACAGGTTTCCTGACGGGCTGCTGTATGCCCGGTTCGACGCCGGTGGACCGGCTCATGTTCCTAACCCGGATTCCGTGCTCACCGGGTTCCTGCTCGCGTTGGGTGTCGCGCAGCACGCTCTACCCGCCGAACCCGAGCACCGCATCGCGCTGTACCGGACCCTGACCTCCGGTCGGGCGCTGGCGGTGCTGCTCGACGATGTCGGCGAGGTCGGACAGGTGATGCCGCTGGTGCCCAGCGGACCGCGCTGCCTGTTGATGGTCACCGGCCGTCGCCCGCTGGTCCGGTTGATCGAACAGGGCGCGTGGCCGCACCAGGTCGCGGCCCTGAGCAGAGAGCACGGGCTGGCCCTGTTCCAGGGCATCACCGGGCACGACCGCGTGCACGCCGACCTCCAGGCCGCCGCCGCGCTGGTCGGGCTTTGCGGCGGGCGTCCGCTGAGCATCGCGTTGTTGGCCGCGAACGCCGCGCTGCACCCAGGCGTGCCGCTGGCCGTGTTGGCTGCCGACCTCGCCGGGGACCCAGTGGACAGCCGCGCGCGGGAGGACAACGTCGTGGAACGTGCCGTGACAGCGGACTACGAGGGTCTGGAGCCTCTCGGCCAAGTGCTGTTCCGGCTGCTCGGCGTGCAACCGGTCAGTCGCTTCACCTTCCCGATGCTGCTCGCGCTGCTCGCCCCCTCCCACGAGCAGCCATCCTCGGTCCAGGACGTGGAGGCCGCAGACGAGCAGCGGTCGGATCTGACCAGCCGGTCGCGGTCGCGCCGGGCTGCGCGGGTGCATCGCGTGCTCGACGGTCTCGTCGCCGCCCACCTGCTGACCCACCACCCGGCCACGAACCTGCCAGGCACCGACAGCGCGCAGGATCCGGCGGGGACTACCGGGCCGGTGTGGGAGATCGACGCGGTCCCGCACCACCTCGCCCGCCGCCTCGCCGAGACCCTCGACCCCAAGAAGGTGCGGCTCGCCGCGCTGGTGCGGGTGGTCGACCTGGTGCTGTGGCCGGCGCTGCACGCCGCCGACCTGCTCGTCACGCCCCACCGGCGCCGCACGCCCTACCCCGCCACCGCGGAAGACGACATGTCCGGCGAGGCGGTGGCCTTCTCCGACCGGGCGGGCGCGTTGGCCTGGCTGGAGCGCACCGTCGACACCGTCGCCGCCTACGCCCACGCCCTGCACACCGCAGGCGGGCACCGGCGGGCCTGGCACCTGGTCGATGCACTGTGGCCGCTGTGGCAGCACCGCAAGGACTACACGCTCAGGTTGGAGTTGGACGTCCTCGCCCTGCGCGCCGCCCACGCCTGGGATGACGAGGCGGCGCAGGCGGAGATGCTCACGCGGATCGGACTGGCGCAGACCTCGCTGCGTGCGTTCGACGAGGCCGCCGAGGCACTCACGGCGGCTCTCGCGCTGCGGCTGCGGCTGCGGGACCGGTGGGGCGAGGCGGACTGCCGCACCACCCTGGGCCTCTACCACCAAGCGTTGGGCAACGTCGACCACGCCGGTGACCAGTTCCGGCTCTCGGCCCGCCAGTACCAGGCGATAGGAGCGCTGCGCGAGCAGGCCCTGACCAACCACCACCTCGGCGTGCTGTACCTCGACGCGGGCCAACCCCACCTCGCGCAGGTCCAACTCTCACGCACCCTCGACGAGTTCGCCGCGCTGCCCGAACCCGACGAGCGCAACGCGCTGCGCACCCGCGTCGACCTGGCCCGCGCCCACCTGGGGATAGGTCAGCACGACCGCGCCCGTGCCCTGATCGTTGCGGCCGTCGACGGGCTGGCACGACTGGCCGATGCCGTCGAGCACGCCCGCGCCTTGGAAGTCCTCGCCGACATCGCCCACGCCACCGGCGACCCGTCCTACCCGCACCGGCTCGCCGACGCCCTCACCGTGTACGAGTCGGTCAACTCCCCGTGCGCCGGCCGGGTGCGTGAGCGCCTCGCCGCCACAGGTGCTCCCGCCACGGCCGAGCCCGACGGTGATCGGACTGTCGAGGATCCGGAGTCGCGGCGGCCGTGAACAGGACGACCGACACGCTGAGCGGCCGGATGACCGGCACCATTCTGCGGCCCGGCCAGGTCACCGTGCGCCTGTCCGCACAGCCGTATCAGCCGTCGAACCGGACCCGACTTTCCCTCCCGCACCGCAGCCCGGAGTGGCCGACCCCTCGACCACGACGCCGGGCGCGCCGCGATCAACGATCCCCGCACCGGGACGGACCACGCCATACCGGTCACGGTCAACGCTCCCGGGACGGACCGGTCTGCCGGCCGCACCCGCCCGACCTGGGCCCCCGCACTTCGAACACGGCCACCGGCCGCACCGTGGCACCCGAGCACAACCGAGGAAGCTTGATGGACACCGACGAGAAGACCACCCAGACGAGGCTGAGCACGGCGCGCAGCCGCGAGCTCGGCGAGGAACTGCGCCGCGTCCGCCATGCCGCCGGCCTGTCCTCCGCCGAGGTCGCCGAGAGCCTGGGCTGGTCGCTGGGCAAGCTCAGCAAGCTCGAAACCGGCAGCCGCGGCACCAGCCAATGGGAGATCGCGATCATGGTGGGCCGCTGCGGCGCGGACAAGGCCACCCGCGACCGCGTCATGGCCATCGTCCACGAGCCCGACACCGGAAGCTTCACCCGCTCCCACCACGGCAGCCCCGACACGCTCACCGCCCTGACCGTCCACGAACGCCTGGCCGGCGACGTCGTCGCCTACGAACCGCTCACCGTGCCCGCCCTCGCCCAGACCGCGGCCTACGCCCGGGCCCTGACCGGCGACGAGAACCTGACCTCGGTCCGGGCCGCGCGGCTGGACCGTCTCCTGCACAGCCGCACCCCGCCGCACATCACCCTCTACGTCCACGAGACCGCGCTGCGGCTGGTCGTGGGGGACCGGGCCGTCATGCGCGACCAACTGCTCCACCTCGCCCTGCTGATCGGCCGGCCCGACGTCACCGTGCACGTCATCCCGATGACCGCGTCACCGCATCCCGCTCTGCGCCATCACGCCACGCTGCTCACCTTCGCCCCGCCCCTGCCACCGCTCGCCTACAGCGAGAGCGGCCTCGCCACCGTCTTCCACGACCACCCCGACGCCATCGAGCACTACCGGCACCGGATGCGCGAACTGCACGCCCGCGCCCTGCCCGAAGCCCAGTCCGGTCAGGTCATCGCCCGCTGGGCCGATGTCTACGACAAAGGCATCCGCTGACCGGGGCCCCACCCGCGGCACCGGCGCCCTCACGGCGGCCGACGCCGCGACGTCGGCGCCGTCAAGCCCCATGAAGGGCCTGCGACGGCCCTACGGACCCGCATCGCGTCCACCCTCCACAGCCATCACGACACCTGGACTGCCGCCATGACTCCGGCTCACCACGCGCTCGACGACCCCGCCCGCACCCTGCGGGCGATCCTGCGCACTGCTCCCTGCCTCGACCTGGGGCTCGACGCTGTCCGGACCCTGTTGCCCGACCACGACCCGGCGAGTGTCGACGCGGCGCTGGTCGAGCTGGTGGCCGCAGATTTGCTGCACCGCGACGGCCCGGCCGACGCAGCCCGGTTTCGGGTGCCCGACGTGCTGCGTGCCGAGCGCACCGCCGACCCGGACGTCACCGCCGACCTGGACGTGACCGCCGCGCACCTGCGGCTGGTCGAGCACTACATGGCCAGGCTGACCGCGGCCTCGGAGACGCTGGAGCCCGGCAAGTTCGCCTTCTCCGAACCACCCGGCCCGGCGTGGACACCACCCGACCGCGTGGCGGCACGTGCCTGGGTCGATGCCGAGTGGATCACCGTCGTGGCCTGCCAGCGGCTGGCGGACGACCTGGGCTACGACGACCTGGTGTGGGGGATCGGCGAGCGGCTGTGGATCCTGCTGCGCTCCGCGGGGCTGTTCGACGCCGTGCTCGACACCCAGCAGTTGGCCGCCTCGGCCCGCCGCCTCGAACACCCCTACGCCTCGGCCGCCCACGCGAGGATCTGCTGGGCGCTGCTGCGACTGGGCCGCCACGCCGAGGCCGTGCAAGCCGGCGAGCAGGCCCTGGCCCTGGCCCTGGCGGTGATGTTCGACCACGCCTGGTCGAAGGCGACCGCGTGGTCGCAGCTGGGACGCGCCCACCACGCCACCGGCGCACCCGACCTCGCACTGACCTGCCTTCACCGCGCCGAAGCCGAGGACACCTCACCGACGGCCAAGGGCCTGCGAAGGCGGCACAGGGACGAAGTACGCCACTCCACCGGTGACCTGGCCGGGGCGGAAGCGGACTTCCGCGCCGCCCTGGAGCTGATCGGGTCCACCCCACGCCCGCGGCTTCCGGAGACCGCCCGGGTGCTGGTCCTGCTCGCCGGTGTCCTGCTCGAGCAGGACCGCGCCCGCGAGGCCGTCGAGGAACTGGGGGAGGCGGTGCTGCTGCTCGACCCGGACGCCGACACCCTCTACCTCGCGGAGGTCGAACTGCACCTCGGCCACGCCCTGCTCGCCTGCGGCGAACACGACAGTGCGGCGAGCGGCTACCTGCGCGCCGCCGCGCTGTTCGACCGCGCAAGCCACCCCCAGCGCGCCGACGACGCCCGCGCCCGCCACACCGCGATCGGCGGGGTGGACTGATGGATCACCCACTGCCGCGCGTGGATTCCCTGTTGCCGGGCGAGGACGGCCCGCGGTGGGTCGACAAGACCACGGATCTTCTCTCCGGCGCTGCGATGCCCGGCGCGCACCTGGCCGGGTGGGCGCGGTCGCAGGCGCCCGCGCTGGTCGCGCTCGTCGAGGACGACGAGACGGGTCGTCGGCATCGCGTCCTCGGCTGGGCGCTGGATCACGGCGACCGCGTCGAGGTGCTTATCGCGGGCGTGCACACGTCAGGGGCGTCTCTGGACTCCGTGGTGACCGCGGTCGACCCGCGTGGCCGTCTGCGCACCGTGACCGTCTACGACCCCGGCCGAACCGGCGCGGGTGCCGTCGCGGCAGGTAGGCCAGATCTGTCCCTGCCGTTGGGGCCGCAGCTGTCGGGGCGCAGCCGCGTCGACGCCTTCCGCCTGGCGTGCCTGGCGGAACTCAAGGCACAGGCCGCCACGGGGATCACACCGGGGGAGCTGGCGGCACGCCACGCACTCACGCCGCGTCGACTCGAGGTCCTGTTGCGCGAAGCCGACCTGACACTGCACACCGATCGGCCGATCGGCCCGCAGATCCGGTCGCTGCCCCTGGCCCACCCGGTCCGCCGGCAGGGCGAAGCGATCCTGGCGGGGGAGTTCCTGACCTGCGAACATCCCGACGCGGTCAAGCGACGCCACGACGTCAGCACCCACATCCTCTACGGCGCGGTGCGCCGCTACTGCGACGGCCGGCTGGTCGCCGGGATGCCGTTGGGACCGCAACTGCGGGTGCACCGGCCGGGTAGTGCGGCGTGGTTGCTGGCCGTGCGCGTCCTCGCCCGCGAACACGCCGACGACGGCGCGGACGCGGTGCGCCGACGTCATCTGCTCAACCCCCGACGCCTGGACACCGTGCTCGCGTGGACTCTCGACAACCAGCTGGACGCGCCTGACGAGGGCCGGTCGTGATCCGGGCCCTACGGCCCGACCGGGGGCCCGTGATCCCGCCGTCGACCGGCGAGGAACCCCTGTTCACGACCGCGGCATCGACGGACATCGCCGCTGAAGACACCGCCGCCGAGGACGTCACCGCCGCCGTCGAATCGTGTCCTCCTGCCGGACCCGTACGGCACCACGCTCGCGGCGATCGCCCTGCCCGGACCCGACCCGACCCGGCCTTCCCGCCCGCTCGCCGAGCGAGCGCCCACCCGCGACGCCGCGAACGGAGAACGCCATGACGACCGCCCTGCACCCAGGCACCGGAGCGTCCTTCACCGGACTGTCCTCCTCTACCGGACCGGCCTCCTCTGGAGCGTCCGCCTCCGGAGCGTCCGCCTCTGGGGCGGTCGTGCGGGCCTGTCCGGCGCGGGCGAGCGCCTACCTGCTCGGTGGACGCGTGCACACCCAGGCCGACCGCGGCTTCGCCGAGAGCCTGGTCGCCCGATGGCCCCGCTGGGTCGTGGACCTCAAGGCGTCCGAAACGCTGCTTACCGGCACGCTGCGGACTCTGCGGGCCCGCGGCTACGACCAGGTGATCGACCTCTGCCCGGTGCTGCCCACGCCCGAGGGACCCTACTTCGCCTTCGACGCCCACACAGGTGTGCGCCTGGTGCGCCTGGACGGCGATCCCGGCACCGCCGCGCAGACCGCCGCGCTGCTGCGCGGCACACCCCACCGGGTCGTCCGGTGCGCCCCGGACCGCCCCGGCGAGGCCATGGCGGTGATCCGCACACGTCGACTGCTGACCCCGCATCACCCCGTGGTGCTGCTCGCCGGCATGGGCGCCCTGGAGAGCGAGCCGCTCGGCTCCGGGCTGGAGCGGATGTTGGCCGCCTGGGGGACCGAGCTGCCCGACGGGTCACTGCTGGTGTTCACCCACGACACCGATGACGCCCGCACCCCTGCCCAGGCCAGAGCCGCCGGTAGGGCCCGCCTGCTCTACACCGCGCTGGACAGGGCGTTCACCGCCCGCTCCGGCGCGGCACTGGCCGCGTCGCTGCGCACCGCAGGCTGGCTGCTCACACAGCCGCTGACCTGGGCATCCCGCGGCCCTGCGGCAGGGCCGGGCGTCGCCGAACGGTTCCCGGCACGCCCCGACGGGCGCGCGGCCTCGGTCCTGGCGGGCATCGCCGCATACCGACCCCGACACCACACCACCACCGCCCCCGTCAACGAGGCACCGGCGACCGACACGGCCTGGCGAGTCTTGCCCCGTGGCGTCGATACGGGCGGTGGGCGGCGGTGAACGCGACGCATCGGATTCTGGTAGCGCTGGCCAAGGCAGGTGAACACGGACTGACCGGCCGGGACATCCGGCAACACACCGGCGCGGGCGGTAACTACCTGCGCCTGGTGCGACTGGTCACCGCCGGCCTCGTGACCCGCACGTGGCAACCAGCGCATCCCGGCACGCGGCGCCGCCGCCTGTACCGGGTCACCGACCTGGGGCGGGCCGAAGGACGTCAACTGGACCTACTGCCGCCCCCGCCGGCACGGCGTGCACTGCCCAGACCGTGCTTCCTCGACGGCCGGGGCAGGGCCGCGCTGGCAAGCGGAGACGGCGGGTCGTCTTCGGACGCGTTGAGCACCCGGTGGCCGCACCCGGTCCTGCTGCGCAACCACCTGCTCGGCGGCACCCTCCACCGCCCGATCGACCGGCTCGAGGCGCAGCGACTGCGCGAGCTGGACCCGGACATCGACACACAGGCCCGCGCCGTCGAGATCCAGCGCGGACACGCGCTGCGGACACTGACCGACCGCGGCCTTGTCGAACAGGTCCTGGACCTGTCCACCGGTCTCCCCGCCCACCGGGTCGTGCGCTGCGCGCACGTCGCCCTGGAAGACGACACCTCGCCCGTCCCCGTGGTCTACGTCGTCACCGACCACCATGTGGCCGCCGCGACCCGGGCAGCGGTGAACCACCACTCCCACGTGGGGGTGGTGGTGGCCAACCCCTGCGACGTACACGCGGTATGGCAGGCCGTGACCGGCTTCAACACGACGCGTCCCGGCCGTCTTCTGCACCCCGGCCGCCCCGTGGTGCTCGACGCCCTGACCATCAGCGACCTGGTGCCCGACCCGCGCCGGTTGTGTGCGGTGCTGCGCGCCTGGCGCACCACCGTGCGGGAGGACTCGCTGCTGGTGCTGGCCCGATCACCGGACCCGGCCCTGCCCGACCCCGTACCGATCGCGCGACGCGCTGGCTGGCAGCAGCTACCCGGTTTCACCCCACCGGCGCCGCAGAACGCAACAGTGGCCGACCGTCGGACACAGGTCACGGTGCTCACCACCGGGCTACACCGATGGTGGGGACAACCGGCCAGACGGCGACCGGCCACAGGGACGCCGTGGTGAGCCTTCCACCGCCACGCCGTCCCCCCGAGATGACCGACCCATCGTGGGGACTCGCCCGCCACGGCGGGTCGCCGCTGCGGACGTCCGACCCGGGCCCGCCGACCGAGTACCTGCCCGTGCTCGGAGAGCTGTCCTGCTCCACAACGCAAGTCGACGCCGTCGACCGCGACCGCGAGCAAGCCGCGGCACTCAAAGCCCTGCGACACAGGGAACTCCCGCACGGTGACTACCGCGTCCTTCTCGACCGGATCCTGCACGGACTACGACGACTCTGACACGAACGGAGCACACATGATCGACACCAACACCGACGGACACGACCCGGACACCACAGCATGACCACCGACCACGACAGGCCGGCGCGCCGGACCGCGCCCGACCCCGCCGAACCGCCCGGCCCGCGGCTACGGATGGGCGAGCACGTCACCGACTACGACGACCACCAGTTCGCGATACCGCGACCGAGCCCCGACACGCGTGCGGCCCACCCGCCGCCCACCCACCGACCTGCACCGCCTTGTCCGGCCGACCAGCTGGACCACTGGCCGCACGACACGGCAGATGAGGCAGCCCGGTGAATGACCTGCCTCGGTGGCCTTCCGGGTTCACGGCCCGCGACAGCAGCGGCACCGATCCGCTGACCACGTGCCACCCCGCCCGCATCCACGCCCTCCTGCGCGGCAGCGACCACGCCACCGCCGCCGAACACGCACTGGTACAACGACTGCTGCACCACGACCCGGCGCTGCGCGACCGGTCCCGCACCGCGTGGTCCTGCCAGGCCCGCACGTCCCTGTACTTCGCCCGCCTGAAAGTCGGCGCCATCGTCGACCTCGCCACCGGCATCCCGGACACCGCTCTCGCACCACACCGGATCCCGCCCGACCTCACCGGACCGCCCACACCGGTGGTCTACGTCAACGCCGACCCCACCGTGCACGAGCACGCCGCACTGCTGACCCGACACGACAACGCCACCACCGCCGTGTCGGCCGACATCCGCGACCCCCACACCGCCTGGTCGACCATCCGGGACACCGGCCTGATCCCGACGGGCACACCGGTGGCGTTCCTCGCCGTCGGACTGGCCGACCACTTCACCGACCCCGCCGACCTCGGCCGGACACTGACCGGCCTCGCGGGTGTCGCACCCGCGGGCTCGCTGCTCGCGATCACCCACCGCAGCGACACCACCCACCTCGCCCGCGCGGGTGACGACCCGACACCGGACTGCCGGGCCGACCTCGCCCGTCTCGTCCACGACTCCGGCTGGAACCTCCAGGAAGCCGCCACGCTCGCACTGCTGTGGCACCCCGCACCCCACGACGTGCGCTACGGCACCCCCAGCGTCGCCTTCTGCCTGGCCGAACTCGCGGCACCCGGCAACGACACGGCGCCGCCGTCCGCCGGCCTCCGCGACAGTCCCACAAGGCTGCGGACCGCTTCCCGGCCCGTCGCCGACGATCGCCACGAGCCCCGTCCCCGGTCACTCGGCGAAGCTGGAGGGAGCGCGTGAACAACGCCACCCGGGAACTGGTGCGGGAACTGGAGCCGTTCATCCGCGGCACGGTGCGGCTGTCCTGCCACGCGCCGCTGCCCGCGCACCTGTCCCAGGAGGACCTGGTCCAGGACGCGTGCCTGTCGGTGCTGCAAGCCGTACCGCGCTACAGCGGTCCGCCACAGGCCATGCGCGGCTGGGTCGCGGTCATCGTCCAGCGCCGCGTCGCCGAGGTCTACCGGTCGACGAAGACCTGGCGACATTATCCCGTCGGCGACATGACCGAACTGGTCGACAGCATCGACAGGGGCCACGCGCCCACCGTCGAACCCCACACCGAATCCGACACCACCGTCATCGAGCTGATCTCACACCTGGACGAGCGAAGCCGCCGCATCCTGCTCCTGCGCGACGCACACGACCTGTCCTACAGCGAGATCGCCCGCCGGTTCGACATCACCGCCAACGCCGTCCGCACCGCCTACTGCCGGGCGCTGGCCAAAGTACGCGCGATGTCCGAGTGGGGCATCGGCGCACCCGTCACCCTCATCCACCGCGACACCATCCGGATCAACCCCCGCAACCAGGACCGCCCACCCGGTGAGCTGGACCTTCTCACACACTCGATCACCAACCGAGGGCTGTGTCGCCCGCTGCTGCTGCGCCCCGTCCCGGGCCGGGGGAGAGCGGTCGAACTGCTCGACGGACACCGCCACCTCGCCGCGACACACCGGACCACACGCATCCACGTTCCCGTCGTGGTGCTGACCGACGTCAACCAGAACTGGTTGAACCAGGCAGTCCACGGACTACCACCGATCCGGGCCCGAGCCCTGCTGGCCGAACACGTCGCGACAGGCCGCACCAGTCCCTCGTGGTCCACCGAGCCTGCGAGCGGGCCGGCATCCCGCCCACCGGCCGGACACGGAGTCCTCGACAGGTTTCCGCCCGCCACCCGTCGACCACGTCACGTTTCATGACCGCGCCCGAACGCAGCCGCCTGGTCCGG
>NZ_JBPKJK010000149.1:0-21489 GCF_051756985.1 Saccharothrix sabaoui | reverse complement strand
CGGTCAGCCGCTGGACCAGCTTGACGACGATCTCGTCGGCCTTGTCCTCGGACCCCTCGCCGAGCACCTCGCGCACGGCGGCCTGGAGGTGCGGCAGCTGCGTCAGCGCCACCTGCTCCGCCGTCGGCGTGTGCTTGGCCACCGCCTTGTCCACGACGGCGTCCAGCGCCTCGGGCGTGATGTCCGGGTCGTTCACGATCGCCGCCAGCAGTTCGGTGTGCACCGCCTGGTTCTGCTGGATCTGCTCCAACCCGTCCCACAGGTTCTGGTTGCGGTTGGGCCGGAACCCGACCAGGTCCCACACGTTCATGTCTTCTCCTCCAAGGGTCGACAGGTCCACGTACGCCTTGTTGAGGTCGCACTCCAGCCCACCGGGGTACACCCGGCCGTTGTTCCACTGGTAGAACGACACCCCGTCGATCACGTTCGACTCCGCGCCGCACAGCCACGTCCAGCGCACGCGCCCCTCGCGCACCGCCGGGTGGACCACGTCGAAGAAGCCGTACAGGCCCACCCGGTCGAAGCCGAGCACGTCGATGGCGCCCTGGAGGTAGTCCCACACCTGCCCGAGCGTCAGCGGCCCCGCCTGCGGGTTGCCCGACAGCCACCGGTCGAAGGCGAAGAAGATCGGTCTGGTGTCGGGGTAGCCCTGCGCCCTCGCGTCGGCCCACGCCGTGTTCGCGTGCGCCCGGCCGGCGGCCCGGCCGCCGTGGAAGTCGGTGTAGCCGATCTGGTGCACCAGCAGCACGACCCGCCCGCCGGCCTCGTGCGCCCGCAGCGCGCCGGGGTAGGCGGAGATGCACTTGCGGTTGCCGGGGTAGCCGATGTACCTGATCAGGAAGCTGATCGGCTGGTTCGGTGTGCGTCGGTTGTAGTCGTCGATCTCGGCGGGCGACAGCTCGCGTGCGGAGTAGTCGAGCCCGTAGGCGGTCACGGCAGGCAACGAAAGCCTCCTAGCGGCACGGGTTTCGCGGCACCGGCGGGAACCGGCGCGATGTCCTCTCCTTCCGCGGGACCTGCGTCCCGGTGCACGTCCTACGGGGACCGGACGCCTCTCGGGGGTGGAGATCCCGTCGAGGAGTACGGATCACGTGACCGGGTGGATCAGCACCTCCTCCGCTCGTCGCTCCCGGCCGCGCCCGGCCGGTGGTGCGCTGGAGGGCCGCGTGCCCGGTCGTGCCGACCTCGGGCGCGCGTGTCGCGCGTCCACCCGGCAGGTGCCCGGCGAACGCGGCGGTTAATCCCCCCGGCGGGTCCTGGACTCGTCCCGCTGCACCATCACCTTGGCGTGCGGTAGCCCGTTGGGGGGCGGCATCGCGGACGGACCACCCTGTTCGGTCGCGAGCCGAACGGGTGATAGCGGCGGCCGGTCGCCCGGAACCCGACCTCCGGCCGTTGCCGATTCCGCGCCGGGCGGTATAGGGGGCGAACCGGGTGTGGATCACACCCGGTTCGGGGATGACCCGGGGACGTGGGAGCGTTGACCTGGTCAGGTACGAACGAGACCGAGGAGCGGAGCGACCACGTGGCCACTGCGAGCGAGAAGGCCGTCCTCGCGGGCGGGTGTTTCTGGGGCATGCAAGACCTGTTCCGCCGCCACCCCGGCGTCATCTCCACCAGGGTGGGGTACACGGGGGGTGACGTCCCCAACGCGACCTACCGCAACCACGGCACCCACGCCGAGGCCATCGAGATCGTCTTCGACCCCGAGCAATTGAGCTACCGGCAGGTCCTGGAGTTCTTCTTCCAGGTCCACGACCCGACGACGCGCAACCGGCAGGGCAACGACATCGGCCTCAGCTACCGCTCGGCGATCTTCTACGACGGCGAGGCGCAGAAGGAGGTCGCGGAGGCGACCATCGCCGACGTGGACGCCTCGGGCAAGTGGCCGGCCCCGGTGGTGACCGAGGTGACCCAGGCCGGTGACTTCTGGGAGGCCGAGCCGGAGCACCAGGACTACCTGGAGCGCTACCCCAACGGGTACACCTGCCACTACGTGCGGCCCGAGTGGCAGCTCGGGGAGCGCTGAGCAAGCCCCTCGTGAGCACGCCCGCCGTGAGCACGGCAGTAGAGGTCGTGGCGCTGCACGTGTCACCGGTGCACGCCTACGAGGGCCGGCCCGCCGACGGGCCGCGACCCGATCCGGAGCCCGTCTCCCGCGATCGGGTCGTGGTCCGGGCGGGCCTCGGCCTGGTCGGCGACCGCTACTTCAACCACCCCGCGCACCGGCGGGCCGCCGTCACGGTGTTCGCCGTCGAGTCGCTGGAGGCCGTCGCGGCCGACCTCGGCCTGACCGCCGCGCCGAGCCCGCTGGTCGTGCGGCGCAACGTCGTGCTGCGCGGGTTCGACGTGGACGCGCTCGCCCGACACGACGTGTTCACCCTCGACTCGGGCGACGGCCCGGTGCGGTTCGAGGTGGGCCGCCCGGCGAACCCGTGCGCCTGGATGGACGCGGTGATCGCGCCGGGCGCGTTCCGGGGGCTGCGCCGGCGGGGCGGGGTGCGGTGCGTGCCCCTCGACGACGGGGTGCTCGGGCTCGGCCCGGCGACGCTGGTCACCTGAGCGGCGTGCGATGCTGGGGGAGTCGACGCACCAGGGGGTGGGCATGGCGAAGAAGCGCAAGGGCGGCGTGGCGCCGTACGTGGCACTGCTGATCGCGGTGATCATCTTCGTGCCGGCGGTGCGGGAGTTCTTCGCCGACCTGGTCGGCCCCCTCGTGCAGCTGGTCCAGGACGCGTTCGAGGGCTAGGACGCCTCCGGGGGACCAGGTCCGTCGAACGCGCCGTCGAACGGCGGGCACCCCTTGCGCGGCACCGGGCGGACCGACACGATCGAGCCGGAAAGCGCTTACCGGACGGGGAGTGCGATGAGGCTCTTGGCGGTTCTGCTGGTGCTGTTCGGTTCACTCGCCACCCCCGTCGACGCCGCTGGGCCGCGCGGGCCGCGCACGGCGGGCATCGAGCGGCACGAGGTGGGCTACGACCGGTACTCCCTGACCGTCGACGGGCGGCGGGTCCTGCTGTGGGCGGGCGAGTTCCACTACTTCCGGCTGCCCAGCCAGGAGCTGTGGCGCGACGTGCTGGAGAAGATCCGCGCCGCCGGCTTCAACGGCGTCTCGCTGTACTTCCACTGGGGCTACCACTCGCCCGCGCCCGGCGTGTACGACTTCACCGGCGTGCGCGACGTCGACCGGCTGCTGCGCATGGCCGACGAGCTGGGCCTCTACGTGGTGGCCCGCCCCGGCCCGTACATCAACGCCGAGACGACCGGCGGCGGGTTCCCGGCGTGGCTCAAGACCGTGGACGGCCGCGCGCGGTCCAGCGACCCCGGCTACACCCGCGCGTACCGCGAGTGGCTCGACCGGATCAACCCGGTCCTGGCCCGGCACCAGGTCACCCGCGGCGGCTCGGTGATCGCCTACAACGTGGAGAACGAGTACGCGGTCAACGTCGACCCGGAGTACATGGTCGACCTCCAGGAGCGGGCGCGGGCGGCGGGCGTCGACGTGCCGATCGTGCACAACAACTGCTGCGGCGGGTACCTGGCGAACTGGGCGTCGGGCCGGGGCGCGGTGCAGGTCCCGGGCGTGGACGACTACCCGGTCGGCTTCGACTGCCGCGCGCCGGGCACCTGGGGCGAGTCCGACGGCGTCACGCGCCGGCTGCGCGAGGACGCCCCGGTGTACGCGGCGGAGTACCAGGCCGGGGCCATCGACCTGCACGACGCCGGCTACGACGCGTGCCGCGAGCTGACCGGCCCGGACTACATGAAGGTGTTCTACAAGTCGAACCTCGTCGGCAGCGGCGCGACGATGTTCGGCTACTACATGACGTTCGGCGGCACGTCGTGGGGCTGGCTGCCGCAGCCGAACGACGTCTACACCTCCTACGACTACGGCGCGGCCATCACCGAGGCCCGCAACCTCACGCCGAAGTACGACGAGTTCAAGCGGCAGGGCTACTTCGCCTCCACGGTCGCGCCGCTGACCAGGACCGATCCGACCGACGCGCCCGCGCCCGCCGACCCGGCGATCGCGACGCAGGCCCGCGCGAACCCGGACACCGGCACGCAGTTCGCGCTGGTGCGCCACGCCGACCGCCGCACGTCCGCCGACGTGTCGACGACGCTGGCCTGGACGACCCCCGACGGCCGCTACGACGTGCCGGTGAGCCTCTCCGGGCGGGACGCGAAGGTGCTCGTCGCCGGGTACGACCTGGGCGGCCAGCGGCTCGTGTGGTCGTCGTCGGAGATCCTGACCCACGTGGACGACGGCGGCCGGGACGTGGCCGTGCTCTACGGGCGCGAGGGGGAGCCCGGCTCGACCGTGCTGCGGTACGCGTCCGCGCCGTCCGTGCGGGTGCTGGCGGGCGACGTGCGGTCGTCGTACGCGGGCGGTGACCTGCGGCTGGACTACGCGCACACCGGGCTGGCCCGCGTGCTGGTGACCGGCGGCGGCCGGCCGCCCGCGCTGCTGCTGCTCGGCACCGACGAGGCGGTGGCGGAGTTCTGGCGGCTGCCCACGCCCGCCGGGCCGGTCCTGGTGCGCGGCACCGGGCTGGTCCGGTCGGCGGAGGTGCGCGGCGACCGGCTGCACCTGCGCGCCGACACCGACCGGGCGGGCGACGTGGAGGTGTTCGCCCCGGTGTCGCGCCTGTCGGTCGGCGGCCGGTCGGTGCCCGCGCGGCGCACGGGGAGCGGGTCGCTGGTCGCGCGCCTGGCGGGACCGCAGCCGGTGGAGCTGCCCGCGCTGACGTCCTGGCGGTACCGGCCCGAACCGCCGGGCGCGGGAACGGGCTGGACGACCGCGGACAAGACCACCACGGCCAGCCCGATCAAGCCCAAGACCCTCCCGGTGCTGTACTCCGACGAGTACGGCCACCACAACGGCGCGGTCTGGTACCGGGGCTCGTTCACCGCGACCGGCGCGGAGGCGTCGGTGGCCGTCAACGCCATCACCGGGCGGCGCGGCGTCTACCTGGTGTGGCTCGACGGCCACTACCTCGGGTCGGCCGCCGGCGGCACCGAGTCCGACGCGGAGCCGGTCAACCCCGACCCGGGCCGGGGCGACTTCGCCGTGCCGCCCGGCCTGCTCGCGCCGGGCGACCGCGCCACCCTCACCGTGCTGGTGGAGAACATGGGCCACAACGACGACTGGACCGCCGACGACACCCGCTTCAAGCAGCCGCGCGGCCTGTTCGGCGTGGTGGTGGAGGGCGGTTCGGGGCCGATCTCGTGGCAGGTCAGGGGGTCGCGCGGGATGGACGAGCGGGGCCCTCTCAACACCGGCGGCCTGCACGGCGAGCTGTCCGGCTGGCACCTGCCCGACCCGCCCGACCGCTACCCGCCCGACGCGCCCGACCGGTACCTTCCCGACCCGTCCGGCGACCGGCACCTGCCCGACGCGCCCGGCGACTGGCGGCGACCGCCCGCCTCGGTCGGCCCCGGCGTCTCCTGGTACCGCACGGCGTTCCGGCTGGACCTGCCGCGCGACCACGACGCGTCGCTCGGCCTGCGCTTCGCCGAGGCGCGCGGCCACCGCGTGCTGGTCTACCTCAACGGCTGGAACGTGGGCCAGTACCTCGGCGACCTGTCCCCGCAACGCGACTTCGTGCTGCCGCGCGGCGTCCTGGGGCGCGACAACACCCTCGTCCTCGCCGTGATCGCCACCGGGAGCGCGACCCCCGCCCCACCGCGCCTGGTGACCCTGGGCAACCACCGCACGGGGAACTTCTAGCAGGGCAGGTCGAGCCGGACGAGCCCCTCGCCGGCCACCTGCGCGCGGACCGCCTCCAGGTCGTCCAGCACGGCCTGGAGGCCGCTCGGGTCGTCGAGGTAGCGCAGCACGGCCCGCTGGAACGCGGTGCGCAGCGGCGCGGGCATCAGGTCCGACGCGTCGAAGCACAACCGGCCCTCCGAGGTCAGCACGCGCGCGACCCGCCGTTCCACGTCGCTGCGGTACGCCGCCTCGTCGACCCGCGTGTTCACCGAGTACGCCCCGCCCCGGGCCGGCCAGATGCGCTGCGCCTCCGCCGAGGCCAGGAAGTCCATCAGCGCGCCGGCCTCCGCCGTGTCGCGGAACAGGCCCGCGAGGTCGGCCGAGACCTCCGACGCCGGCTCCGCCGCGCCGAGGGACGGGAACGGCACGAAGTCCGCGGCCTCCCCGTACAGGCCGGTCACGTAGGACGCCTGGTGGTCCAGCCGGCACCCGCGCGGGCTGTCGACCAGCGGCTTGGACGGGTCGTCGAAGTCCGTCAGCAGCGCCGCGCGCAGGCCGCCGCGCACCGTCGTGCCGCCGCCGATCAGCTCGCCCCACGTCTGCCATGCCTGCCGCACGGGCCCCTCGTTCCACGGCTGCTCCGCCGCCGCCCACCTGCGGTACACGTCGGGTCCCGCCTCGTGCAGCAGGACGTCCTCGACCCAGTCGGTGCCGGGCCACCCGGCGTTGGTCTGCGCGGCCACCCGCAGGCACCAGGCGGCGCGCCCGGCGGCGGTCTCCGCGCCGGTGAGGGCGAGCAGCCCGGCCTTCGTCGTCGGCGGCGGGTCCGGCGGGGCGTCGGCGGCGTGCCAGAGCATGCTCTTGAGGTCCGCCTTCACCACCACCGCGTACCGCCGGTCCTGGCCCAGCTGCTCCAGTTCCGTCCACCGCCGGGGGTACTCGTCGGCACGGGCCCCGTCCAGCGGCGTCAGGTAGGGCACGTAGCCGGCCAGGTCGTTCGGGCTGGGCAGCACCGCCACGTGCGGCGGTGTGCCCTTCTGCACGTCCGCCCGCAGCACCTGGTCGGGGGCGGTGGCGCCGATGTACTCGACCTCGACGCCGCTCGTGCGCTCGAACGCCGCCAGCACCTCCTCGAACCGCGCCACGTCGGTCTCGCCGGTCCACGGGCCCAGGACCACCACCTGCTCGGGGGCCGCCGAGGTCGCGCACCCGGTCAGGCCCGCGCTCAGCAGCAGGATCACCACCAGGAGCCTCATCGGACGCGGTACCTGTACTCCTCCAGCCGGCCCAGGAGGCCGAGCAGCGCCGACAGGACCACGGCGGCCCCGCCGACCGGCACGAGGGGCATCAGGCCGCCCTCGTCCGCGGCGTCCGCCAGTTCGGCGTTGATCAACTCCGCCTCCTCGGTCAGCTCGCGCTCGTCGGTCGACGACCCGCCGCCGGGCGGGCCCAGGGCCAGGCGGGCCCGGTCCACGGTGTCGCCGCACCCCGCCGGCACCGTGCCGCAGTGCCCGCCCACCAGTGCGAGCAGCTCCCGCCGGGCGCTCGCCCCGGTCTCGGTCGTGTGCCGCTGCCACCGCTCGACGAGCAGGTCCAGCGCCTCCACCGACCGCGTCACCTGCGACTGGGTCGCCAGGCCGACCGCGGGCAGGGCCACGAGACCCAGCGCGATGGCCGTGGCCAGCACGAGCAGCGGGTTGACCAGGCGCCGGAACCGGCGGACCAGGAACACCTGGGTGGCCACCAGCAGCCCGAGCAGGACGAGCGAGGGGACCAGCCACGACGCGGTCCGCCACGGCGTCGTGGCGCTCTCGGCCAGTCGGGCGTCCAGCGCGCGCCGCTGGTCCGCCATCAGCACGTCGAGCTGGGCCAGGACGCCCTTCCCCTCGGCGTGCAGCAGCTGCGAGGCGCGCCAGAGGTCCGCCGCGCCCAGTGCCTCGCCGCCGGGCTGCCGCAGCTGCACGTCCGCCTGGCCGATCGCGGCGTTGTAGGAGACCAGCAGCCCCTCCACGAGCTGCAACCGCCTGCTGACGACCACGCCCGCGGTGTTGTCCTCGGCGATCTGCGCGAGGTACTGGCCGGCCAGCGCGATCCGGTCGCGGTACCGGTCGCCGGGCCCGCTCAGCACGTGCTCGGCGCCGGTGAAGCTCTCCACCGCCGCGCGGTCGGCCTGCGCGAGCGCCGCCCTCGCGGTGGCGGTCTCCAGCACCGCGGCGGCGTTGCGGTCGCGCACCGAGTCGGCGGTGGCCCGCACGTCGGCGCCCACCGCCCACGAGGCGCCGGTCACCACGAGCGCCGCGAGCACCACGCCGGTCAGCAGGCCCAGCAGGGTGCGCCGGGTGGTGCTGCGCTGACGGGTGCCGCGCCGGGTGGTGCCGCGCCGGGTGGTGCCGGGCCGGGCCGCGCTCACGGCTCCACCAGCCGGTGGCCGCACCGACCGCAGAACCGCGCGGTCGGCGGTGACACGTACGAGCACTCCGGGCACCGCCGGTCCGGGCCCGTGACCGCCACCCCGACCGCACCCCGACTGGGCGCGGCGCTGGACCGGGTGGAGCTCATCCCCGCCCAGAGGATGTCCTCGGCGACGAGGTCGGGCCGCACCCGCACCCGCCCGTCGGCCGGGTCGCCGTCGACCTCCACCAGCCGCAGCAGCCGCCGCAGCGAGTCCTGGTTGCCCAGCCGCGTGGCCAGCGCGACGGCCCGGCCCCACCGCTCGGCGGCGCGCGGCAGGTCGTTCGCGTCGTAGGCCTCGCAGCCCGCGTCGATGTGCTCGCCCAGCTCCCCCTCGTCGGTGTAGTGGCCGACGTGGGGGTCGACCCGGCTGGACAGCCGCGGGTCCTCGGTCCGGGTCGCCCGGATCGTCGCCGACCCGGACGGCACCTCGGCGGAGTCCGCGGCGAGGACCACCCGGGCCGCCTGCCGCGACTCGCCCACCGCCAGCTCGTCGGTGTCCACCTCCAGCCACACGTGGAACGCGCGCGTCTCCTCGCCCCAGTTGCCGGTGGGGAAGCGCACCGTGCCGTCGTCGAGCCGCGTGCCCCGGCCGGTCAGGTCCACCTCGGTGGGCAGCACCTGCTTGACCTGGCGCAGGCGCGCGAACGGCATCGGCTTGACGCGCAGTTCGAGGTCCGCGACGGCCTTGCCCATCGCCGACTCCATCAGACCGGTGAAGTCGGCGGGCAGGTCGGCCGGGCGGCGCACCGCGTCCACGTCGCCGTGCAGCACCTCCGCGATCCGCCGCACCTCCTGCGGCGACCAGTCGGCGCCGATGCCGCGCACGTCGCACACGAACGCGTCCGCGCAGCGCGCGAGCGCCGAGTCGAGCACCTCGCGCGGCTCGCCGTTGTGGCCGTCGGTGAGCAGGATGGCGTGCCGGATCAGCTTCCGGTGGGGTTCGACCAGGCGCGCCGCCAGGGCCAGCCACGTGCTCATCGCGGTGCCGCCGTCGCTGATCAGCCCGTTCACCCGGGCCTTGGCCTCGGCCCTGGTCCGTTCGTCGGCCACCGCCAGCCCCGCCTCCCGGGGGTAGACCACCTCGGCGTGGTGCGTGCCCTTGACCACGGCGAACAGCACGCCGTCGCGCAGCACGTCCAGCGCCGCGCAGGTCGCGCGCCGGGCCGCGGCGATCTTGGTGGGCGGCGCGTCCATCGAGCCGGAGCAGTCGATCGCGATCACCTCGGCCGCGGCCGGGACGGGTCGGTCGGCCGAACGCAGGCCGGTGGCCGTGACGGTGACGATGGCGTGCATGTCGGTGTCGCCGTGCGACAGGTACTCGTTCTGGCTCACGGCGACGCCGAAGCCGGCGGGGGTGTTCATGCGACTCCCTGTCACGGTGTCCTCCGGGTCACAACGTCGTCCGGGGTCGGGTGCCGTTGGCCAGGTCCACCAGCACCCCGTGCTCGTCGGCGGACCGCGCCTGCCTGGCCAGGCGGCGGTAGCCCTTCGCCAGCGCCGACCGCAGCGCCCGCTCCGACGGCGACCGGCCGAACAGCCCGCCGCCGTCGATCTCCGCGTGCGCGGTCGAGCGCCGCCAGCGCAGCGCCGCGTCGAGGACCACCGCGCCCAGCCGGTCGGCCGCGTCGCGGTCCAGGCGCAGCCGCTCCAGCCGCTCGACCGCCTGCTCCAGCTCGCCCGCCGAGGCACCCGGCCCGCACAGGACGTCGACCGCCGCGATCCGCGCCGCGTCGTGGTGCCGCGACACGGTGGGCATCTCGTCGAGCACGGCGACCGCGCCCGGCCGGTCGCCGTCGCGCAGCAGCAACCTGGCCAGGCCGAACGCCGCCGCGGCCTGCGACCGGTCCCGCCGCCACACCGCCGTGTACCAGCGGCGGGCCACCACCGCGTCGCCCTCGCGCTCGGCGCACAGCGCCAGCGCCAGCTTGGGCGCGACCTCGCCGGGCAGGTCGGCGAACACCGCGTCGAAGTGGCGCCGCGCCGCCCGGACGCGGCCGCGGGCCAGGTGCAGCAGCCCGCAGTGCCACACCACCCGCCAGTCGGTCGTCGGGCCCGGCGACCGGAGGTCGGCCAGGCAGCGCGCGGCCTCGTCGTGGCGGTCCAGCCCCAGGAGCGCGCGGCAGCGCAGCAGCAGCACGTCGGGGGAGGGGTCGTCGTCGTCGCGCAGCAGGTCGAGCACCCGGGCCGGGTCCGGCGCGTCGGCGACCAGTTCGAGAGCGGGGTCGGCGGAGACCGGGCGCACCGGGGGCAGCCCGAGCGCGACGTCCTTCGGCGTGGGCAGCTCCGGGGCGGTCACCGCGTCGGTCCAGCGCTCCAGCGGCGGCACGGCGCCGAGGTCGGCGTCCAGCAGGGCCGCCGTCGGCGCGAACAGCGGCGAGAGCACCGCGCGGTCCTTGCCGTCGCGCAGCGAGGCGATCTCCAGCAGCACGCCGCCGAGCTGGTCGGACATCTCGCGGGCGGAGGCGAACCGGCGGTCGGCGTCGGGGTGCGCGGCGCGCGCCAGCACGCGCAGGAACGACCCGACCCCGGCCGCGACCGGCGACCCGGGGGCGCCGAGCAGCTCGACGTGGTCGACCGTGGCCTGGTAGAGCTGCCGCAGCGTGACGCCCAGCGTGTGCAGGTCCGACTGCACCGTGACGCCGCGCCGCGCGATCTCCTCGCCGGTGACCTGGTAGGGCCGCGTGCCGATGATCCCGGGGCCCTTGTCGCCGATGCGGCGCACCGCGCCCAGGTCGATCACCTTGACCCGGCTCTCCAGGCCGTCGCCGGTGCTGCCGGGGGAGAGGATCACGTTGTTCGGCTTCATGTCGCAGTAGACGAGGCCGCGGCGGTGCAGGTGGTCGAGCGCCTCCAGGACCTGCCGCCCCATGGTGATGACGTGCTCGACCCGCAGCTGCTCGCCCAGCGGCTGCGCACCCGCGTGCGCGCCCAGCTTGACCTCGTTGAGCACCCGGCCGTCGACGAACTCCATCACGATGTACTCGCGCGGCCGGCCGGTGCGCCGGTCGGGGTGGGTGACGAAGTTGTAGATGCGCACGACGTTCGGGTGGTCCATCGCGGTCAGCGCCCGGCGCTCGGCCTCGGCCAGCGCGCTGTCGCCCTCGTTGATCACGCCCTTCAGGACGACCAGGTTGTCGTCCAGGCGGGTGTCCTGCGCGAGGTACACCCAGCCCATGCCGCCGTGCGCGAGCGGCCCGAGCACCCGGTACTGGTCGGCGACCAGGTCGCCCTCGTGCAGGCTGGGCAGGAAGGAGTACGGGTGCCCGCAGGTCGGGCAGAACCCCTCCGCCCGCGCGGGCTGCCCCGCGTAGCCGACGCCGATCTCGGCCGTGCAGCCGTCGTGGCCGCAGGCCCGGCCGCTGGTGGGCACGTCGGGGTTGCGCGGCAGCCGGCTCGACGGTTCGGTCAACGCGAAGACGGGCAGCGACAGGTAGTTCTCCCGCCCGCTCTGCCGAGCCGACGCCGACGACGTCGCCGCCGATAACGGCGCCGCCGCCGATAACGACGAGGTGCGGGCCGACGGCGGTGGCGCCTGCCGCCCGCAGGTGTCGCAGAAGCCGCTGTCCTCCACCGCTCCCGGGCAGGCCGGGTGGGCGCACGCCGTCATGCGCCGTCCTCCTCGTCGTCGGTACCGTCGAGCCGGTCCTGCACCGCGCGCCCGTAGGCGTCGACGGCGGCGGCCGCGGCGGCCGGGTCGACCGGCGGGGTCGTGAGGACCTCGAAGGCCGTCCGGTAGAGCCCGCTGAGCGCCAGGTCCTCGGCGAGCCCGGCACCCACCGCGCGGGCCTTGTGCGCCGACAGCAACCCGCCCCGCCCGTTGCCGCCGCCCAGCCCGCGCACCTCGGTCAGGGCGGCGTCGAGCCACGCCCTCGCCTCGCCCGCCAACCGCGCGGCCCGCTCCACCCGGTGCTCCAGGTCCACCACCGCCGCCTCGTCCTCGGGGGCGCGGCGCAGCGCGGACAGCGTGAAGCGCATCCGCGACGCGCGGTGGGGGACCACGAGGCCGGCCGGCGCGACCCTCGCGCACAGCGCGGCGGCGGCCCGTTCCGCGGCGTCCAGCCCGGCGATGCGCTCGGCGAGCACGCCCAGCCGCTCCCGGTGCAGCCCGGAGCGCCACCGCCGGGCCGCGTCCAGCGCGGGCGAGCTGTCGCGGGTGAAGGCCAGGATCACCCTGGTCCCGTCGCGCACCAGGGGGACGGCGACCCGCTCGACCACCGCCTCGGGGTCGCCCGCGTCGTCCACCGCGCCGATGACCACCGTCATCGGCGGGAGCCGGGACCCGGCGTCGGCGCGCACCGCGGCGCGCTCGACCACCCGCTTGGTCACCTCGTCGGCCGTCCTGCCCGTGGCGTCCACCGCCAGGTCGACGCTGCCCAGCGGCGGCACGGTGCCCTGCGGGGCGACGCCGCCGCCCACCGCGGAGGGCCCCAGCTCGCGGCTGGCCAGCAGGACCACCCGGCTCAGCGCGGCCAGGTCGGCGCCGACGAGGAGCAGCGGCATCGTCCGGCGCGCGTCGGACAGCCACGCGACCACGTGCCGGGTGGTGGGCACGTCCACCCGCTCGGCGGAGGGTTCGCTGAAGTGCGGGTCCACGCCGCGGTCGCCGACCGTCCACCGCTCGACCCGCTCCACGTGCGCGAGGATCGTCTCCACGGGCAGCATCCACGACACGCCGGTGGTGGGGCCCAGGGTGCTCACCACCACGCCCAGCACCTCGCCGGTGTCGACCGCGGCCACCCCGGCGCCGCTGAACCCGGTGCGCACCGGCGGCCAGCCGGGCTGGAGGTTCAGCTGGATCCACTCCCGGCCCGGACCCGCCTCGCCGGCCAGGGTGAGCTGCGTCCAGACGCCGTCCACCAGGGAGCCCGGGAAGCCGAAGGCGCGCACCGGCCGGTTCCAGCTCACCGCGGCCCGGCGCAGCGTGGTGCCCGAGCCGGGCGGTACCGGTTCGTCGAGTTCGAGGAGGGCGACGTCGCCGCGCTGGTCGGCCATCGGCGGCACGACGCACCCCGGCACGGGCCGCGCCCGGCGCACCAGCCACCCGCGCGGGCCGACGAGGTCGACGCCCGGGTGCCCGTCCGCGCCCGTCAGGACGTGGGCGCAGGTGAGCACGTGCCGGTCGCCGAGCAGGACCCCGGCGCCGAGCACCTCACCCCCGGGGCTCCGGACCCGTGCCCGCCACGACTCCAGCGGCCGTGCGTGCCCCGTCACCACGAGTCGGACGATATGCGGTGATCGTCGCGGAACGTCGGCGATCGACCGCACGTGACTCGAACGGGGTAAGGCCCGGTCCTAGACGACCAGGTCGAGCAGCAGCACCAGCACCAGGCCCACCACGGAGATCAACGTCTCCATGATCGACCACGTCTTCACGTTCTGCCCGACGGTCAGGCCGAAGTAGCCCTTGACGAGCCAGAAGCCCGCGTCGTTGACGTGCGAGAAGAACAGCGACCCGGCGCCGATCGCGAGCACCAGCAGCGACGTCTCGCCCGTGCTCAGCGTCGTGACCAGCGGCGCGAGGATGCCGGACGCGGTGACCGTGGCGACGGTCGCCGACCCGGTCGCCAGGCGGATCAGGACGGCCACGATCCACGCCAGCAGCAGGACCGACAGGCCGCTGCCCGCGACCCACCCGGCGATGAGCTTGCCGATGCCGGTGTCGATCAGCGTCTGCTTGAAACCGCCGCCGGCGGCCACGATGAGCAGGATGCCCGCGATGGGCGGCAGTCCCGACTCGACGCTCTTGGCGACCTCGCGGCCGGACATCCGCGCGCCGCGGCCCAGCGTGACCATGGAGACGATCACCGCGATCAGCAGCGCGATGACCGGCGTGCCGAGGAAGTCCAGCACCGACCGGACCGGGTTGCCCTTGTCGGCCACGATGTCCGCCAGCGCCTTGCCCATCATCAGCACCACGGGCAGCAGCACGGTGGCCAGCGTGACGGCGAACGACGGCCGGGGCTTCGACTCGTCGCGGTCCTCGCCCTCGAACAGGTCGGGCGCGGGCACGTCGACCCAGCGCGCGGCGTAGCGGGCGAACAGCGGGCCGGCGACGGCGATGGTCGGGACGGCGATCAGCACGCCGAAGGCCAGCGTGATGCCCAGGTCGGCGTTCAGCGCGGTCACCGCGACCAGCGGGCCGGGGTGCGGCGGCACGAGGCCGTGCATCGCGGACAGGCCGGCCAGCGCCGGGATGCCCAGGCGGATCAGCGACATGCCGGACCGCCGCGACACCAGCAGGATCACCGGCATGATCAGCACGAGGCCGATCTCGAAGAACATCGGCAGGCCGATCAGCGCGCCCACGACGGCCATCGCCCACGGCAGGGAGCGGGTGCTGGAGCGGCCGACGATGGTGTCCACCAGGGCGTCCGCGCCGCCCGAGTCGGCCAGCAGCTTGCCGATCATCGCGCCCAGCGCGATCAGCGTGCCCACGCCGGCGGCGGTGTCGCCGAACCCCTTCGTGAAGCTCGCGACGGCCGCGTCCATGGGCAGGCCCGCGATGGCGGCCACCACGAGGGACGACACGGTGAGCCCGAGGAACGGGTTGAGCTTGAACCGGGTGATCAGCAGGACGAGCAGGGCGATGCCCACGACGGCGGCGGGCACGAGCCGCCCGGCGGACAGGGTGTCCATGGCGATGGTCATGTCAGGTCGTCTTCCTCGGCGGTGAGGCACGCGTCGACGAGGGCGTCGACGGGCTGGTCCAGGTCGAGCACGATGCCGGGCTCGTCCGGTTCGAGTGGTTCCAGGGCGGCGAACTGCGACGCCACCAGCGTGGCAGGCATGAAGTGGTCCGGCCGGGCGGCGACCCGTGCGCGCACCACGTCGGGGTCGCCGGAGAGGTGGACGAAGCGGACCGCCGGCGCGGCGGCGCGCAGCCCGTCGCGGAACGCCCGCTTCAGCGCGGAGCAGGTGACCACGCCGCCGACGTCGCGGTGGGCGGCGAGCCAGTCGCCGATGGCGCTCAGCCACGGCGCGCGGTCCTCGTCGTCCAGCGGCACGCCGGCGGACATCTTGGCGATGTTGGCCAGCGGGTGGAAGTCGTCGGCGTCGGCGAAGGCGACGCGCAGCCGCCGGGCGAGCGCCGTGCCCGTGGTGGTCTTGCCCGATCCCGACACGCCCATGACCACGATCAGCTGCGGCACGGCTGCCCCTTTCCTCGTGCCGCACAGCGTGAACCATTAATCTGACTTTTACAACGTATCGAGCCTGAAAACCTGTTCTTTATCGTGTCAGCGCCCTGTGGGCCGCCAATCATGAGAGGATTCCGGCTCGTGGGGACCTCCGAGCCATCCAAACCGGGCCTGCACGAGACGGTGCTGGACGAGCTGGGCGCGCTGATCACGTCCGGTGCGATCGCGCCCGGCGACGTGCTGCGCATCGACGACCTGGCCGCGCGCAGCGAGGTGTCCCGGCCGGTGATCCGCGAGGTGGTCCGGGTGCTGGAGTCGATGGGCCTGCTGACCACCCGCCGCCGGGTCGGCGTGACGGTCGCCGACCGCTCCGGCTGGAACCTGTTCGACCCGCGCATCATCCGCTGGCGGCTGGCGGGCGGGGACCGCGAACCCCAGCTCGCGTCGCTGGGCGAGCTGCGCGCCGGCGTGGAGCCGGTCGCGGCGTCGCTGGCCGCGCTGCGGGCGACCCCGGAGCAGTGCGGCGACCTGACCCGCGCGGTGGTGGGCATGTCCGTGCACGGCAAGGCGGGCGACCTGGCCGCCTACCTGGAGGCGGACCTGCTGTTCCACCGCACCCTGCTGGCCGCGTCCGGCAACGACATGCTCGCCGCGCTGACCGGCGTCGTCTCGGAGGTGCTCATCGGCCGCACCCACCACGGCCTCATGCCCGAGCGCCCCAACCCGGCCGCCGTCCGCCTGCACGCGGACGTGGCCCAGGCCGTGCAGTCGGGCGACCCGGCGGCGGCCGAGCAGGCGATGCGGGAGATCATCACCGAGGCGACCGCCGCGCTGCGCGGCGCGCCCGGCGACGCGTGACGGGCGTGGTCGGCAGGGTGGTCGGCAGGGTGGTCGGCGCGGTGAGGCTGCCGGGCACGGACCTCAGCGCCGCGTACCAGCGCGCGGCCATCTCGTCGTAGCCGGTCCCGGTCGGGTGCACGCGGTCGACGAGGTCGGCGGTGGTGAAACCGGTGTGCATGTCCACAAGGTGCGTCCGGGCGCCCTTCTCCGCGACGACGGCCGGCAGCGCGGCGTTGAACGCCCGCACCCGGGCCTCCAGCACCGGGTTGTCCACCGGGACGATCCGGGCGACGAACACCTCGGCGGCCGGCTCGGCGGTCCTGATCCGGTCGAGGAGCGCGGACAGCCGGGCGGGCGCGTTCGCCGGGTCGACGCCCTGGCCCACGTCGTTCGTGCCGATGTGCAGCAGCACGGTGCGGGGCGCGGCGGCGCGCACCAGGTCGGCGGCGTTCGCGTGGAGCTGGTCGATCCGCCACCCCGAGTGGCCCTCATGGTCGCCGTCACCCAGCTCGGCCGGCCCGTTGGACAGCCCCCCGACGAAGTCGACCGCGTGCCCGTCCGCGACCAGCCGCCGCCACAGGCCGGTGCGGTAGCCACCGGGGACGGAGAAGCCGTCGGTGATCGAGTCGCCCAGCGCCAGCACGCGCACGGCCGGCTCCGCCGCGGTGTCCCTGGTGTCCCTGGTGTCCCTGGTGACGGCGGTGTCCCCGCTGACGGCGGTGTCCCCGGCGGTCCCGGTGACCAGGGCGGCCCCGAGTGCCGCGGCGGCGAGTGCCGCACAGGTGCGTCGCACGGTCGTCCTCCTCCTGCGCCGTCCGGGGGTACCCGTTCTGTCCGGCTTGTCAGGGCCGGCGGTGTTGACGGTTCGTCGCGGCCACTCCTAGCCTCGCTGTGAGAGCGTTCTCACACTCCCTGCGGTGAGGTGCCCGTGCTGAACAACGTCGTTCTCGCGTCCCTGCTCCTGTCCCTCGTCACCGTCCCGGCGCCCGACCCGGCCCCGCCCCCGGGTTCGCCCCCGGCACCCGCCTGCGACGCCTACTGCGACACCCGCGACCCCGCCCTGCCGCCGAGCGCGCACCGGTCGCCGACCCGACCGGCCGCGGCACCGCCGCCGACCGCCCTCGCCATCGTCTGCAACCTGCACTGCGACGCGCGCGACCCGGCCCTCTCGGCGGGGGAGCGGGTCGCCCAGAGCACGCCCGCCGGCACCCGCCAGGTGTCGCTGCGCTTCGACAGCACGGAGACGATGGGCTGGGCGGTGATCTCCGGCGGCGGCCAGGGCGACGCGGTCTGGCTGGACCGCTCCTTCGACGCCGGCGCGACCTGGGAGCCCAAGGTCGGCGCGACCACCGTCCCGGCCGGCCGCGGCGGCTGGCGCACGCTCATGCACAACGTGGACGACTGGAACAACCAGGGCGTCGGCCTGCTGCGCGCCTGCGGCCAGCCGGCCGGGTCGTCGGGCATCGCGTGCACCGGCTGGTACCGCACCACCTGGAACGCGGGCGACCGCCGCACCGCCGCCGCCACCGCGCTGATGCAGCGGTACAACCGGGGCACCGGCCTGTTCGACACCACCGGCTGGTGGAACTCGGCCAACGCGCTGACCGCGGTCATCGACAACGCCCGGGTCAGCGGCATGGGCAGCTACCGCTACGCCATCGCCCGCACCTACGACCTCAACCGCACCGCCTGGCAGGGCGACTTCGTCAACGAGTACAACGACGACGTCGCGTGGTGGGGCCTGGCGTGGATCGCCGCCTACGACCTGACCGGCGAGCGCCGCTACCTCGACACCGCCCGCGCGGGCGCGGAGCACGTCCAGCGCTTCTGGGACGCCACGTGCGGCGGCGGCATCTGGTGGACGTCGAGCCGGACCTACAAGAACGCCATCGCCAACTCCCTGTACGTCCAGCTCAACGCCGCCCTGCACAACCGGCTGCCCGGCGACACCACCCACGTGCGGCGCGCCCGGGACGGCTGGCGGTGGTTCGAGGCCAGCGGGATGATCAACGGCTCGAACCTGGTCAACGACGGCCTCACCACGTCCACGTGCCGCAACAACGGCCAGACGCCGTGGAGCTACAACCAGGGCGTGCCGCTGGCCGCGCTGACCGAGCTGCACCGCGCCACCGGCGACCAGGCGTACCTCGCGCGGGCCCGCGCCCTGGCCGACGCCTCCACCACCAGCGCCGTCCTCAACCCCGGCGGCGTCCTCTTCGACGACGGGGGCGGCGGCGACGTGCCGTCCTTCAAGGGCGCCTACGCGCGCGGCCTGGGACAGCTCGACCGGGCCCTGCCCGACCGCCCCTACAGCGCCTACCTGAAGCGCCAGGCCGACACGGCCCACGCCCGGGACCGCTCCGGCGCCGACTCCTACGACCAGCCGTGGGCCGGGCCGTTCCGGTTCAGCGACGCGGCCCGCCAGCACAGCGCCGTGGACCTGATGAACGCCGCGCCCTGACCCCGCCGCCCCCGCGGCCCGGACCCCGGAGCCGGCGAAAGCGCGCACGGCTCCCACCGATCGGCCTACCAGGTGGTAGGAAGGGCGCGTGAGCAACGTGGATGACGTGGCGGGGTTGCGGCTGGCGCAGGACGAGGTCGTGTCCCTCACCAGTGAGCTGATCAGGATCGACACGACCAACACCGGCGACGCCTCGACCCTGGTGGGTGAGCGGGCCGCGGCCGAGTGGGTCGCCGAGAAGCTGGCCGAGGTCGGCTACGAGACGACCTACGTCGAGTCCGGGGCCAAGGGCCGGGGCAACGTCTTCGCCCGGCTGGAGGGCGCGGACCGCTCGCGCGGCGCGCTGCTGGTGCACGGGCACCTCGACGTGGTGCCCGCCGACGCCTCCGAGTGGTCGGTGCACCCGTTCTCCGGGGCGGTGCAGGACGGGTACGTGTGGGGCCGCGGCGCGGTCGACATGAAGGACATGGTGGGCATGACGCTGGCGATCGCCCGCCGGCTCAAGCGGGACGGGATCGTGCCGCCCCGCGACATCGTGTTCGCCTTCCTGGCCGACGAGGAGGCGGGCGGGCTGTTCGGCGCCAAGTGGCTCGTGGAGAACAAGCCCGAGCTGTTCGAGGGCGTCACGGAGGCCATCAGCGAGGTCGGCGGGTTCTCCATCACGCTGAAGGACGACGTCCGGGCGTACCTGGTGGAGACCGCCGAGAAGGGCGTGCACTGGCTCAAGCTGCGGGTGAAGGGCACCGCGGGCCACGGGTCGATGCTGCACCGCGACAACGCCGTGACGAAGCTCGCCGAGGCGGTGGCGAAGCTCGGGCAGCACCGGTTCCCGATCGTCATCCGGCCGTCGGTGCGGGAGTTCCTCGACGGGGTGTCGGAGATCACCGGCCTGGACTTCCCGGACGACGACGTCGAGGGCGCGGTCGGCAAGCTCGGCGCGCTGTCGCGGATGATCGGGGCGACGCTGCGCGACACCGCCAACCCGACCATGCTGTCCGCCGGGTACAAGACGAACGTCATCCCGTCGTCCGCCGAGGCCACCGTGGACTGCCGCATCCTGCCCGGCCGCGAGGAGGCGTTCGACCGCGAGCTGGCCGAGCTGCTCGGCCCGGACGTCGAGCGCGAGTGGCTGGGCCTGCCCGCCGTGGAGACGACGTTCGACGGCGCGCTGGTCGACGCGATGACCGCCTCGATCACCGCCGAGGACCCGGGCGCCAGGGTGCTGCCCTACATGCTGTCCGGCGGCACGGACGCCAAGTCGTTCCAGCAGCTCGGCATCCGCAACTTCGGTTTCGCCCCGCTGCGCCTGCCCGCCGACCTGGACTTCTCCGCGCTGTTCCACGGCGTGGACGAGCGCGTGCCGGTCGACGCCCTCCAGTTCGGCGTCCGCGTCCTGGACCGCTTCCTGCGCAACTCCTGAGCCGCGCCCCCGCGCACCGGGTCCAGGCCGGTGCGCGGGTTCACACGTTCGCGTGGAGGATCGGTCGCGGCGGGTGTAATTGATCATCCTAAGTGGACGTGCAGGTGCGCGCGTCGGCAGAATCCCCGGTGGCCACAGGGCGGCCTGACGCGGCGATCCCGCGCGCCGCCCCCGCCGGTGACGCGCCCGCGCACCGGTCGGCGGCCCCGACTTCGCCGCTCCGACTTCGCCGCTCCGACTTCGCCGCCCCGGCGGCTGCCCGACACGCCTGGAGAGAACCGTCATGCCACCCCCCGCGCGCTCCCGCTGGACGCCCCGCCCCCTGCCCGTGCACCTCGTCGGCTCGCTGCCGCGCCCGCTGTGCGACGACCCCGCCACCGCGATGGGCTGGGTCCTGCGGCACGGTGGCGGGGCGGCGCTGACCGCCCTGCCGTACGACCGCGACCCGCGCTGGATCATCGAGTGGCTCACCCACGACCTCGCCTCCGTGCCCGCGCTCGACCGGGTGCGCGGCGGCGAGAGCCGGGGCTACCACGACATGCCGTGCTACCGGGTGCGCCCCGGCCACCGGCTCGCCCCCGACGACGTGGCCTTCGGCAGGCTGGAGCAGGCCGCCGCCGCGTCCGCCGCGCTGGAGGCGGTCGACGCCGGCGGTCCGCTGCGCTTCCAGGTCGGCATCCCCAACGCCCTGGACCTGGCGGTGTTCGCGTTCGGGCCGGAGGCGGCCCGCGAGTGGATGCCGGTCGTGCAGGCGGCCGTCGTGGGCGAGGTCGCCCGGGTCGCCGCGCGGTGGGGCGACCGCGTGCAGCTCCAGCTGGAGACCCCGGCCGTGCTGGTGTCCTACCACCGGACGCCGCCGTCGCACTGGCCGGAGCTGACCCACGAGCTGTCCCGGCAGGTCGCCGGGGTGCTCGGCGCCGCGCCGCACGTCCCCTGGGTGCTGCACCTGTGCTACGGCGACCTGGAGCACGCGCCGGTGTTCGCGCCCGCCGACCTGGAGCCGCCGGTGGAGTTCCTCAACGGGCTCGCCGACGTGCTCGCCGAGCGGCGGCTGCCGATGCCGACCGTGCACCTGCCGGTCGCCTGCGGCGACAGCGCCCCGCCGATCGACCCGGTGTTCTACGCCCCGCTGCGGCGGCTGCGGCGCGGGGTCGACGTCATCGTCGGCGCGGTCGCCGAGGCCCACCCCGGCGCCACCCGCCGGGCGCTCGCGCTGACCGCGGACGCCCTGGGCGGGCCGATCGCCGGGATCGCCGCCGCGTGCGGGCACGGTCGGCGCACCGTCGACGCCGCCGCGGCCAACATGGAGCTGGCGGTGGAGCTGGCGCGCGAGTGGGGGCCGGTCTTCGACGGTCCGGTCCTCGGGGGACCGGCGCCCGACGGCCCGGTGGTCGACGGTCCGGTGTCGGGCGGCCCGGTGGTCGGCGGCTCGGTGCCGGGCGGTCCGGTGCCCGACCGGGTG